>JAFQNZ010000178.1 GCA_017395715.1 Clostridia bacterium
GACGGGACGCAGTCGAAACCCGTAGGGCAAACGGCTTGCCGTTTGGATCTCGCGGAAATTATTTATATAAAGTTTTAGTTGTTACAGCGTAGTAGGTGTACTTACTATAACTTAAAAAGCAGATCAATTAACATTTGGGTTCCTCACTTTTTTGTGATAAAATAATTCTATTTAATTCATCTATAAAAGATGTAGGGGTATAAACTGACCAACCAAAGATTTGCCGTGTTTTCCCCAATACTGTACGTTGGGTATGATTATCATCTAAAACAGATATATTGGGCATAACCGAAAAAAACAAAAGAACGTTTTCGATTTCACTTGATTCGTTTTCGGTTTGATATTTTTGATCAAACGGCGGAATGTGTTTGAATGATCCCGTAGGATTAAAAGTCCATTCAATTCTTGCAAAAGCAACATAATATTCTCCTGACGGAAAAACATAGTATAAATGCTTGTTTTCGCAAGGCATCAAACGGATATGATACGTTTTTCGATGGCGTTTGATCGTAATATCCGGTATGGTGCTGAACTTGAAAAACGATGCTATAAACTTTCTGTTAAATTGCAAAGCAAATTTGTTTTCGTTACATATTGTTTTTAGTTTTTTATAAAGTCGTGCCTTACTCATAACTGATTTTACGCAGAAGTATATCTCTATGGCAAAAGCAACTGTAAAGACAGGAATTAAAGTAATATAAATCACAATCAACATAATATCACCTCATTTCATTTGTGCATATAGTGGCTGATGCGCCATCGATACTGAGAAAAAAGAATATGATTATGTTGAAATAACGCAATGAATAGCGGTGTGAGGAAAGTGCCAAATACAGGACCGCATAGTCTATACACGATACCAAGAGGCGAAAAGCGTGGCGCGATGAAATAACAACCGATCGTTATGGCAGATAGAATGGCCAAAATCAAAAGTTCTGTTGCCCAGTTATTTCGCAGATGCCAAAAAAGCCCCTGTTTGATGGAAATCAAACCTTTTGTTTCTGATAAAAATTCTCTTCTTCGCTTTCTTGGTAGGAAGTATGCAATCAGGTTTGCTATCATGTATGCGCAAAGAAAACATATTTCCCAAACAATTGAATATGTACGAGATGCATTGTTGTGTAGAGCTGTTGCTAAATATTCGTTGTATATTCCGGAAAAGCTGACAGCGTCATCAAGCAAATACGCTATTAATAACGAGACTACATATGTAAAAGCCACGATGGTTACGGTAGATATCCAATCAATTCTGATTTTTTCTTTCATGTGAAAGCTCCTCTCGCTCTTCTCCTTTATAATAACGAATGACGTCTTTGATGTTTTGGATTGGATGTTTCAATCGACCCGAAAATTGCTTTTTTTCATCGGGTGTTGATTTTTGATACGTATACAAAAACAAGTATCCCCGAACGATAGTGAGGATCATCGCAATGAAAAGATATATATCTTTTATGTCAAACGTGTAGTGATACGACGTTACGTGGTGACTTACCGCGCTATGGTTTCCTAACCAAGTGATACAGATCCAATCCAAACTGCCGCCCCAAAAAAGTTCGTCTGCCAAAAAGCTGCATAGTAAAGCAGCGGTTGCAATAGAAATGATCCAAAAATTCAACGTTTTGTATGTCTTTTTTTGGCATCCCCAAAAGATAAACACGTGAAATCCCACATATGCCAAAATAAACAGTACAAATATGAATATATAAAATAAAGCCCTAACAATCAAAACCACATGGATATCGATATTCAAAAAGTCAGATATTCTTGCTGCAGCTTCCACACCTTCCGCGTTAAGCTGTGGATGAATATGAACGGAGGTTGTGGATATAATATCTGAGTTACTGTTCTTGATCAGTATTTTCGCTATTTGATCGATAAGAATGAAAGCCAAAGTTACAATTGGGAAAAAAACATAAATCAATCTTTTTTTCATGAAAGTCACCTCTTGCGTTTTACAATATTCTATAGAATTGAGATAAATAATGAATGCTTTTCGGGTCCCAGTCTTGTAAGTCTAATAGTAGTTTTATTGCATGCTCTATAAAAAAATTTGTTCGCTTACAGTTTTAATATCCATGACAACATGTCCCTCTACTGTGTCTCCAACATACAATTCATGATAGTTTGCATCAGAATATGTGATTTTTTTAGGGTATGGATATAGTAAAAATATTTGCTTTTCAAACGACGGATCGATTGGTGATATCTTCAGTTCTTTTCTACTGACACGACCTTCACCTTGATGTTCTAACACATGATCAGGCGCCGAGCTGTTCACGCTTTTTTTATAGAAAATCTTACTTGCTCGCCGGCTTTCAATAAAAAAGCGTGTGCGAGTTTTTTCAATATTCCAGCGACCGTGTGTGGATACAAAGGACAAAACCGAAATCTCGTATTTTTTACCATTATAGTTTACGATATAATCAGGCAACCCTTTTTTTCCAAATACAGTGCCAACAATTCCTCGTTTTTGTTCAACGGTAGCTCCTTTTTGGGTCAAATCCTTTTTGAAGCGTGTAAAACCAAGCATCTTTACTATGTACCAAACAATCTTGTACAGTCCATAACTGAAAGCCGCAAGCAACAACACGCCTATCGCATATATAATCGCAGCCATAAATACCCCTTTCCGCCGCTCGTATAAAATCAATCATATTTTAGTGTATTATAAGATCTTCGCGGTCTTTTTTGGCTTCTTTCCAAAAATATTTATATAGTATCGCAACAAGTGCCAAATATACTGCAATGTATATAATATACCAAACCGCATAGGCAACAAAATCAGCAAAAATATATTCTAACCATTGTCTTACCGGTTCGCTTCTGTTTGTCCAAATCAGATACGTGTTTTCAAAAAGAAACGTTGGCACAAGAGAAAAAACGCCGGATTGATTCAGATGCCCAAGGGAACTCAGACAAAAAATAAACCGAATCGTCTCTGCCGGAAGTATCAGTCTTGCACAGCTTTTAAGCCAAAAAAATTTATCTTCGCTTGGCACATATTGTTTTATAACCACAGATTTGAAGAAAAGGAAAGTTGCAAGCAGCGGAACGGCCAACCCAATCAATATACGTGTTGCAAAAACGCATATTGTAAGCAATGTATAATTGATTTCTCCTAATAATGGTACAAACAATATGTTACTAACCGCATAATCTACGCATAATGCTATATAATTTGAAAGAAACATTAAACCGGTGTAGAAAAACACATTTCCAATACTTACTTGATACGATTGTTTCATTTGAACCTCCCTGCATGATACGGTAGATTTGACTTTTGCTCGTTTTTTGCGCTTGACTTGTCATTGATACAACACCCAAAGAAATCTCGCATGGGCGAAACTCCTTTGGGTGGCTTTGGGGTATCATATTTTTTTGTTATGGGATGATTCGATTTTTACTCCACCAATTCTTGACCGCAAGAAAAGCAAAAGCTCTCTTTGTTTTCGTTTTTCTGTCCGCAAACGATGCAGTATTTATCATCCGGAAGAGTTGGATGTGCGATATAAGGATACGGAAACCCATAATACTTATAGATCCTTTCACCCTCACGAAACTCGTGCTTGTGATGCTCCGCATTTCCGGGGCGAGGATTATCAATAGGAAAAAGAGCGAGCGGAGATTCGAAAGACAGGCGGGTGTACTTCATGACTTTGCCATCGTCTTTTTCAACTGTTAAAATCAAATCATGCTGAATATATGCGCCGCTTCCCTTAGTGGTTCCGCCACCGCCATACTTAATTGTGTCTTTGATCTCGGTTTTGCGAACCGTTCCGCTGAAGGATTTGTCGATCAATTTCAGCGGAACGCCCGTAATCAGAAAGGGAAGTAACAAAAACAGAAAGTAGCACAAATACCGCAAGCTGCTCGCATTCTGCGTGGGAAACGGAAAGATTGTTTCTCCCCACAGAATAATCGAAACAAGCGCGAAAGCAAAGAGGACCAAGCAAGAAAGCACGCGCAAGAGAATCTTACGAAGCCGTCTTTTCTTTAAAGAATCCGGCAGTTCGGGTTGTGTCTTTTTGCTTGTCATACATTGCCTCCGAATATGTTTTATGTTATTTTACTTCGCAGGTGCGCTTTCCTCTGCATCAGCTTTTTTGCCGAGAAGGGTAGGGAGCTGCATGCCTGCCATGGTGAACACTTCGTCAAGCGGGGGAACTGATTTCATCATACCCGAAATGAAGTTTGCCGTGGAGGTCTTGCCGTCGGCGTTTTGTCCGCCATCCCAAACGGTGACCTTGTCGATCTTGATATTCTTGATGGCATCGACCTGTACCTTCATCAAGTCTTCAAGCTTGTCGGCAATCAGCAGTTTAAGAGCTGCATCTGCGTTGCCGCCTGCACTCTTTACGATCTCGGCAAAACCGGAAGCCTGCTTCTTCAGGATCTCTTCAACGCCTCGTGCCTGCGCTTCCATCTTGGCGTAAATTGCATCAGCTTCACCCTTGGCGCGTCTGCGCATCTGCTCTGCTTCTGCCTCGGCGGCAAGTTCAAGTTCTTTCTTTTTCGCTTCAGCGCGAACGATGATGTCGGCTTCAAGCGTTGCTTGTTCCTTGGAGCGTCTTGCTTCTTCTGCCGCTCTTTCTGCTGCATAGGATTCTTCGAGTGCCTTTGCCGCCTGGATCTTTTCAGCGGTGGTGGCGATCTTGAGTGCCTCTGCCTCTTTTTCCTTCAGAGCCGCTTCGGACATTGCGATCTTCATCTTGGCTTCGTTTTCGCCCTGAATGGCGATAGATTCCGATTCAGAGACCTTGATTCTCTGTTCCATCTTGGCGTTTGCTTCACCGATAGAACCTTCTCTGTCCTGCTCGGCAACGCTCTTTTTCGCATCGTTGATCGCTTTTGCAGCCGCTTCTTTACCAAGAGCCGCGATGTATCCCGATTCGTCGCTGATATCGGTGACGTTTACGTTGATCAGTCTAAGACCGATCTTCTTCAGCTCGGTTTCCACATTGGAGCTGACTGCCGCGAGGAACTTGTCGCGGTCGGTATTGATCTCTTCGATATCCATTGTGGCAATGATCAAACGAAGCTGACCGAAAATGATATCCTTGGAAAGCTCCTGGATCTCGGAGAGCTGAAGTCCGAGCAAGCGCTCGGCAGCGTTCTGCATAACGCCCGGCTCGGTGGAGATACCTACGGTGAATCGCGAGGGAACGTCGATACGAATGTTCTGTCTGGACAGCGCATTCTTGAGGTCCACCTGAATCGAAATGGGTGTCAGGTCGAGGTATGAATAGGACTGGAAGACGGGAATGACAAACTCAGCACCGCCGTGGATACACTTTGCGCTGCGGTTTGTACCGTCCTTGTTCTTACCGATCGAGCCGTACACGACCATGATCTTGTCAGAGGGACACTTTTTGTACCTTGAGCATATCCATGCGATAAAGGATACAACGACTAAAACAATGGCACATACAAGGTAAATGATCATCTTTTTTTCTCCTTTTATATAAAAAAATTTTTATTTTCTCTTCACTACGAGGTCAACCTGACCGCTGACGCCGACCACAACGATCTCAGCGCCGGTGGGGATTGCTTCCGGTTCATCGGTGACGGCGTTTCGTTCTACGAATGCCCCTTGGAGCATTACCTGTACCTTGCCCGCACTGCTTCTGGCAGGCGGGATGGTGAGGTACACCTTGCCCGATGTACCGATTGCGTTTTTGTTGTCGGCGTTTCCGTCGCTTCTCAGCCTCATGACGGCTCTGAAGAGGAAGGCAAGTGCAGCCATCATGGCAAAGCCGCTCGCCGCGGCTACTGCAAGCGTGATGGCGAGACGTACGCCCGCATCCTGCATCACCACGCCTACCCAACCGAACACCACGAAGAACGCGATGATTCCGCGCAGGGTGAATATCCGCAAGCCGTCAAGTCCGGATGCGTCTGCCGCTTCACTCACGCTGTTCTCGCCGAACACGCCGTCGAGTGCATCGTCGGGCAGATCGTCGGGCAGGTCGCCCACACCGTCCACGTCGCCAACACTGTCGCCAATGCTATCGCCAATACCGTCGCCCTCGTCGCCGATCCCGATGAGCATCATGATCGTTTGTATCAACAGCACAAGCGTTGCGGGAATTGCAATACAGTAAAATATCTGTGATGCGGTTCCGAGGTGATTCCACCATTCAATAAACATATCCATGTATCCTTTCTTATCAAGTTATATGA
>JAFQNZ010000179.1 GCA_017395715.1 Clostridia bacterium
CTCGGGTAAGTGCGGCAAAATGGGCGCGCCATCCTTGAGCTCCACGGTTTTGAAACGGCAGTACGCGGCAAGCCGTTTTTCATATTCTTTCACAGCATCCCGAAGATAGGCTTCTTTCAGGTTGCCCACACAAATGACGGTAACGCTCAGCATAAGGCAAGGGTGATCAGCTCTGTGGGTGCGTAGCGGTCTGCTACACCGAGCGAGAGCGTGATGTTCTCCTCTTCAAGTTTTTGGTGTACGGTTTCATAGGCAATGGCGGGGGTGTTGTTTTCGTTCGAAAGATGAGCAAGAAGGATTCTCTCGGTGCCTGTTTTGCCAAGAAAAGCGCAGAATTTGGCAGCGGTATCGTTGTCAAGATGCCCGTATTTTCCCGCAATGCGCTGTTTCAAGGGATACGGATAAGGTCCTTCGCGCAGCATATCTTTGTCATAATTCGCTTCGAGTATCACGGCACGGCATCCGCAAAGCGCGTCGGTGACCTCTTGTGTGGGTCTTCCGATGTCGGTGGCGTAGCCAAAGCGCTCACCGCCGTAGCTGATCACAAAGCCGCAACTCGAAAGGCTGTCGTGCAACGTATCAAAAGAGGTAACCGTTACATCCCCAAGCGTAACGGCAGCGGGGTGTTTCATGGGAATCAGCAGCCCTTCATCAATACCCGAAAGAGATTTGCCCGAAACAGGCGCGATGTAGATGGGGATCTTATCGTACTTTGCCAGCATGGCAAGCCCTTTGATATGGTCGCTGTGCTCGTGTGTGACAAAGATGGCGGAAAGCTCGGAAAGCGACGCGCCGATCGAGTCAAGCGCTTTGCCAATGGCACGGCGCGATGCGCCTGCATCGATCAGAAACGAAGTGTTTCCAAAACGGCAAAAGGTGCAGTTGCCCGACGACCCCGAGCAGAGAGTAAAGATTTGTACCGCATTCATATTACAGCACACAAATTGCGCCTTTTAAGCGGATCTTGAGAATATGGCAAGCGCCCTTTCCAAATACGGCATCCATGGCGGCGCGGTACTCTTCTGCGTTTTCAATCGGCACAAATGCCTGGATCGTGCCGGCAAAACCACCGCCGTGAACGCGGCAGGCAGAGGGCTTGTCAAGGGTTTTGAGGAAATCTTCCGAAAGGGCAAGGGCAAGCGAAAGACCCTGTTCTTCTACGTTTTTGGTGGTGTAAACATTCTGCAGATAGCGGAAAGAGGAAGCGCCCGATTCGTTCACAAGCGAGAGAAATGCGGCGGTGTCGCCATCCGAGAGGGCTTTTGCCTGCTTTGCCACGCGTGCGTTTTCGCTAAAGTAGTGGAAGGCACGAAGGATCGCGCGGTCGCCGTGCTTTTCGCGCAAGGAGGGGATCGCATCGATCAATGCCTGTTTGTTGCTGCCACGCAGAACGGGTGCGCCGAGCGAGGCGGCAACTGCCTTCATTTCGGCGGGGACAGACGCGTAGTCTTCGTTCAGATCGGCATGGTTGCCGCCTGTGTTGACGATGCAGAGCGAATAGCCAACAGCGGTAAGGTCAAAAGCGGGTTTGGTGACAATGGGATTCTTGGGATCTTCAAAGTCAATGGCAATGAAGCCGCCCACGGCACAGGCTGTTTGGTCCATCAGACCGCAAGGCTTGCCGAAAAATTCATTTTCGGCATACTGCGCGATCTTGGCAATGTCAATATCCGAAATGTCATTGCGGTAGAGGGTGCGCAGAATGTTGCCGATCATCACTTCAAAAGCGGCGGAC
>JAFQNZ010000180.1 GCA_017395715.1 Clostridia bacterium
AGGATTGCAGGCTCTTGTGCAAGCGCGCGCGCAATGGCAACACGCTGCTGCTGTCCGCCCGAAAGCTGACAGGGGTAATTGCCCACCTTGTCAGCAAGCCCCACTTCGGTCAAAATCGCCATCGCACGGGCAAGATTGTCTTCCTTCGCCTTGGCATACGCTGCGCGTCTGCCTCTGCCGAATTTGATCTCGCCGCGGATTTTTTCCTTCGCACGAAGCTGTAAGGGCAAAAACACGTTTTCAAGCGCCGTGTACTGCGGGAAAAGGTTAAACGATTGGAACACAAGTCCCATCTTCAAACGCATGGCGCGAATTTCGGCAGGACTGTAATTCTTCTGTGCATCGAACGCGAAGCCATCCTCAACCGTGATCGTACCTTCGTTTGCCATTTCCAAAAAGTTAAGGCAACGAAGGAAGGTGGTTTTGCCGCCGCCGGAAGAACCGATGACTGCAACAACCTCGCCTTTGTCAAGCGAAAAGTCGATTCCGTGAAGGACCTGGGTTGAACCAAAACGCTTTTTTAAGTTTTTTACTTCAAGAAACATCGCACAGCCCTCCTCAAATCTTGTAATAGTCAAGCTTCTTCTCGAAATAGCGGAAGAGAAGCGTCAAAACGCCCACAAAGATGAGGAAGAAGACGGCAATGTAGAAGAGCGGCCAAACAAGACCCTTTGTGAGGAAGTCGCTTTCGTTCACAAAGAAGATCTCCGCCACCGCAATCACGCGGGCAAGAGAAGTATCCTTCACAAGGGTAATGATTTCGTTGCTCATCGGAGCAAGAATGCGCTTGACCACCTGCATCAGGATCACCGAGAAGAAAGTCTCGCGCGCTGTCATGCCAAGCACTTCGGCAGCTTCATACTGTCCGCGCGGAATGCTCTGAATGCCGCCGCGGTAGATTTCCGAAAAATAGCAGGCATAGTTGATGACAAACGCCACAAGCGCCGCTAAGAATCTGCCGTTGTCTCCCGAGAAAAGCTGCACGTTGAAGAGAATACCCGGCACATAGAATACCACAAACAGCTGAAGCATCAAGGGTGTTCCGCGGATGATCCACACCACCGTGCGGCAAAGCCAGGAAAGCGGCTTGAACTTTGACATCGAGCCAAAAGCGATCACAAGCCCAAAGGGCAAGGAGAAAACAAGCGTCAGAAGAAAGAGCAAACAGGATACGCCAAAGCCGTCAAGAAGCCGCAGGGTTATCGTCCAAAAATCCATTACTTAGCGTCACCGATGTTGGGAATGAGGTCGTTTTCAAGACCGTACTTTTCAGCAATGGTCTTGAGAGTGCCGTCCTTGGAAAGAGCAACGATCGCTTCGTTGATCTTGGCAGTCAGATCGCTTCCCTTGCGTGCGCCGATGGCGTACACTTCGGAACCGAGGTCAAATGCTTCGTTGATCGAAAGATCCGTGTAGTCGCCGGTACCTACCATAGCCTTTGCCATCTGATAGTCAATCACGGCAAAGTCAGCCTGACCGGACTTCACTTCAAGAAGAGCGTTGGACTGTGCGGCGAATTTAGCCACTTTGTCTTCGCTGCCGGCAAATTCAATGGCAACAGCTTCGCCGGAAGAACCGCCTTCCACAGCCGCAGTCTTGCCTGCGAGCGTTTCCTTGGCGTTCAGCTCGGTAAGACGGCTGGTCTTGGTGATCACAACCTGCTTGTTTTCAAGGTAGGAGTGCGTGAAGTCAACATATTCGGTACGGGAAACGCCGTCCGATTCGTTACCGTAAGTAAAGCCGTTCCAGATCAGGTCGATCGAACCGTTGTTCAGTTCAAGATACTTGTTGGGCCAGTTGATGACCTGGAATTTCACTTCCACGCCGAGGTATTTTGCAACCGCTTCGGCAAACTCGGTGTCAAAACCAACAAGGTTCGCATCAGCGTCAAAATAGTTCATCGGCTCATAGAGGGTGATGCCGCAGCGGAAATAGCCCTGGGTTTTGATCTGTTCCCAATCGCTTTCTTCGCCGCAAGCGGTGAAGCAGGTTGCCATGGTGAATACCATAACAAGCACAAGTAAAAGTGTTACAATTCTTTTCATGTCTAAAAAATTCCTTTCTTTATCACTTTATCATACTAAAGTGTTTTGATTGACATTTGACATTATACAACATTTGTTTTGCTTTGTAAAGGCTTTTTGGAAAATAATTTAAATAATTATAAGCCAATAATAAAAAACAACAAAAAACGCTCGTCTTTGCCAACATATCCATTGATTTCGTAGGGGCGCACCCGCGTGTGCGCCCGCCATAACCATATTCCAACAACCTACATTTGATTACCTTGTGGAGGAGGAAACCCCGCCAATATCATCCTCAAAACCAAAAGGAGTTCCCTTTCGAAAACTCCTGTTATGGTATTCAAAATGTTGCCACGGGGCGCTCGGGGCGCGAGGAATAGGAAATGCTCGCATTTTTGAGAACAGGTCCTTTGCCCTGATAGAGCGGATTCTTTTCGATCACAATCTTCGCGGTCACAATCACCCACATACCGGTTTCAAGCTGATCGGCGATCTTCGTTTCTGTCGCAAACGCGCGGTAAGCAATATCGTCAGCACAGCAGACCATCAGCTGTCTGCCCACGGCAACGGTACCCTTCGGGAAGGTTTCTTCCGAAACCACAATGCCGCGGAATCGCACCGTTTTGCCGTTATATTTCATCACATCTTCCGAAATGTCGCGGTAGAAGTAAGCAAAATCATCGTCACCGATCTCCACAATAGGCGCGTGAATATCAAAAGGAAGCGGATCTTCGATCTCGTCCGGCTCGATTCTGCCATCGCGGTACTCATACACAATGTGGCAGTCGCGCGAAATGC
>JAFQNZ010000181.1 GCA_017395715.1 Clostridia bacterium
GTCTCATGCAGTATTTGCGTTCGTTTTCGCTTCCCACAGAGGAAGATGAGTTGAATTATGTTTTTTCTGGCGCGGCGAGAAAGCTTGACATGGCGTGCTACAACCGCGGTTCGGCGTACCCCTTTCAGATCTTTCCGTTCAAAGCTTTTTCAAAGATCGACTTTGAGCCGATCACGATCTTTTACGGCGGAAACGGCTCGGGTAAATCCACGCTTCTTAACGTGATTGCCGAAAAGCTGAAGCTTGAACGCACTGCACGCTTTAACAAAACGCCCTTGATGGAAGACTATCTGCGCTTTTGCCAATGGGAAAGCCACAACGGACTGAAGACTATGCCCGAGGGGAGCGCTGTGATCACCAGCGACGGCGTGTTTGATTTTCTGCTCGACTGCCGCGCGATCAACGAGGGGATTGCAGAGGAGAGAGAAGCGCTTTTTGCGGAGTATTATCAAAAGAAAGGCGAAACGGTCAAGCTTCGCTCGCTTGCCGATTACGAGGCGCTCAAGGAGCAAAACGCTGCTCGCCGCAAAAGCGTTTCGCAGTATGCGGCAGAGCGAATGCCGGACGTTGAGCTGTTTGGCAAATCGAACGGCGAGAGCGCGTTTCATTATTTTACCGACAAGATCGGTGAGTACGCGCTTTATCTTCTCGACGAGCCGGAAAACAGCCTTTCGGCGTCTTTACAGGCAGAGCTTGCGCGCTATCTTGAGGATGCGGTGCGCTTTTACGGCTGTCAGCTTGTGATTGCCACTCACTCGCCTTTTCTGCTTTCGATGCGTGGCGCGAAGATCTACGACCTTGACAGTGTTCCCGTGACCGCGAAGCCGTGGTACGAGCTTTCTAATATGCGCGCGTATTACGAGTTGTTTTCAAAACATGGCGCAAAATTTCAAGAATAAAAAAGAAGGAGTTTCGCTGTTTGCGAAACTCCTTTTGGTTTGTTTAGGTAGGGCGGGGGCTTGCTCCCGCCGAAAAACGTTATGGTTTTAACCACTTTTCTACTTTTTCAATACTTTCTTTCGGTTCGATCCAAAAGGTATAGGCTTCATCGTTGTGGGTTTGAAATATTACCTCATGCGTAAGTCCTGTTTTGGGACTGCGTATCTCGTTGTATGTTATCTCTGCTATATGCTGCTTATACAACGCGCATTTGCCGACGTAAATGATCCAATCGTCGGATAAGTAAACCTTGCTTGCGATACGCTCTGCATTATGGTCGGAAAAACAAACAGAATACAGTTCTTCTTGCTTTTTAATGGCTTTTGGAAAGCGTGCTACAATTAACCTGTGTATCAATATCAAAACAAAAGCGGCAAAAAGCGGCAGGAAAACATACGAGAAAATACCGTATTTCACACTTACGACAAGAAGCGGAATGGTGCAGAGCAGGGCGCTTGACAGCCAGAGAATGCTCCACTTTTTCATATATAAGGAAACATATTTTTGAATTGCTTGTTCGGATTTCATGCTCCTGTCACCTTTCGTGAATTTGCGGCGGGAGGGGTGACCCCTCCACTACGAGTTAAAATGTCGTTTGTGTAGGGGAGGCGTTGCGTCTCCCGTTTCTTATTCAAGTTGTTTCTGTGGTTTCCTGTTTCTTTTTGCGCTGTTTCAAAACAAGATACAGTGCCAACGCCACGGCGAGGATGCCGAAGGCAACAAACTGCCAAAGAAGAGAGCCGCTGATCGACACAAGGAATGTGACAAAGGTAACAGCCGAGGCTGCGAGAATCTCTTTTTTCTTCAGAATGAAGAAGAGAACGAGTCCCACGATGGAAAGCACGATCCAGACGATCGGCAAGATCAAGGGCAGGATCGATTTTTCGGGCGGGTTGATTTTGTGTCTGCCGTAGCCGACCGAGTTGACGGTGTAGTTGCCGTTTTTGTCGCCGAGCAGGTCGATATACTGCACGATGATATCGTCACCGAGAATGTCGCGGCGGAAGGTACCGTCGTTGTGATAGATGCGGTAGCGTACCTCGAAAGAGGTGAGGGTGCAGCCGATATAGATGGCATCTTCCTCTTTTTCTTCTTGTGTGATGGTTTGCTCTTCGGTGCGACGGCTGATGGCAATATCATGTACCTTTTGCGGTGCGAATCTGCCAAAAGGCTTGTGGGTGCGGAAATACACATCGCTGTAAAAGGCATCAAATTCACCGTTGGCGTTGCCTTTGGCAAGCGCTGCAAAATATGCCGCAAAGAATTCGTCAAACGGTTTGTCGTAGGAAGTGAGGCTGCCGGTTTTCAGATTGTTTTTCAAATCGACCGTTTGCCCATCGAAGGAATAGGAGATGGAATGGTCGAGGTCTTTATAGGTGGGGTATTCCCAAATATTGCTTTCATAGTCGGGATCGACAAAGAGATGGGCGGGATAGGTTTCGGGAACGTAAGGCGCTTCGGGCGCTTCTTCGGTGGGCGATGTTTCAAAATCGATGGTCTTGAGAAGCACCAAAAGGAGAAGAACGCCGATGGTTGCCAAAAGGATGACGATGCGCTTTTTCTTGAGATTTTTTTGTTTTGCGGGTGTTTGGTTCTGATCCATAGCAAGAGAGGTCCCTTTCGTTTCGGATTTTGTTTTATTGTAGCATACTTTTGATGCCTTTTCAAGAAAAAAGGAAAGTTTTTCAAAAAAATAAAAAAACCTCTTGACAAACAGGGGGTGAATATGTATAATGGAAAGGCTGAAGATGGGGCAGAACGCCGTTTGGTGCTCTCCCTGATCTCTCTACCGCAGAAAAAATCAATCTGTCTGCGGTCAAAAGTCCATAGGGAGGTGTAAATTATGGAAAAGGCTATGCAGAATTACGAGACTCTGTTTGTGGTTGACGTAACTCTGGGTGAAGAAGCTGTGAAGGCTCTCGTTGAGAAGTTCGTGGCTTTGATCGCTGAAAACGGCGAAATCACCGAGACGAACGAATGGGGCAAGCGCAAGCTCGCTTACGAAATCAACTACAAGAGCGAAGGCTACTACGTTCTCGTAAACTTCAAGAGCGCTGCAAGTTTCCCCGCAGAGCTCGAAAGAATCTTCAACATTACTGAAGGTATCATGCGCTCCATCGTTATCAAGAAGGCAGCGTAACAAAAAACAGGAAGTGAGGAATTACAATGGCTAATTTTAATTTTAACAAAGTCATCCTGGGCGGTCGTCTCACCGCTGATCCCGAACTTCGCCAAAATCCCAGCGGAATTGCTGTGACTTCGTTCTCGATTGCGGTCAACCGCCGTTATTCGAAGAATGCAAACGAACAGCAGACTGATTTCTTCAACGTGGTTGCTTGGAGACAGAACGCGGAGTTCATTTCCCGTTATTTCCGCAAGGGTAGTTCGATCTGCATTGTCGGCACGATCCAGAACCGTTCGTGGACCGATCAGCAGGGTCAAAAACGCTATGCAACCGACATTGTTGTGGATGAAGCGCATTTCGTGGATTCCAAGGGTGAAGGTCCCGCAATGGGCGGCGGCTATACCCCCGACAGCTACCAGACTCCCGGATTTGCGTCCGATGCAGGCGCTCCTCGTTTTGAGGAAATGTCGAACGACGACGATCTGCCCTTCTGAGATAGCTGCTTTAATATTTGAAAGGATAAGGTTTAAGATATGGAAGAGAGAGAAGTTACCACTGCTCCTGCAGCTCCCGCTGCACAGCAGGCAGCTCCCGCTGCAAAGCCCGCTTTCCGTCAGAACAACGTAAACCGCAAGAAGAAAAAGGTTTGCCAGTTCTGCGTGGAAAATCTCACTGAAATCGATTATAAGGAAACGGCAAGACTTCGCAAGTATATTTCTGAACGTGCAAAGATCCTCCCCAAGAGAGTGACCGGCACTTGCGCTAAGCATCAGAGAGATCTTGCTATCGCCATCAAGAGAGCAAGAACCATGGCTCTGCTTTCTTACGTTTCTGACTGATTCGTATGATGCGTTAGACGCGCCTTATCGCTTGTGCGATAGGGCGCGTTTTCATATTCAAAAAAGAAAGGGATGGATCAAATGAAGCATCTTTGGGGCTATCTGAAAAACTGCCGTCGCGCCATCTGCGTGGGTACAGTCATCAAAGTCATCGGCACGATGATGGATCTTTTGATTCCCTATGTTCTTGCCCACATTCTCAACGATGTGGTTGAACAAAAAGAAGTCACACCGCTTGTGTTTTGGGGCTGTGTGATGATTCTTTGCGCGATTCTGGCGGTTCTTTTCAACGTGCTTGCCAATCGCATAGCGTCTCTTGTGGCGTGCGACTGCACGCGGGATATCCGCCATGACTTGTTTGAGAGAATTTCCTATCTTTCCTCCGAGCAGACCGACCGCTTGACGATTGCCTCTCTCGAATCGCGCTTGACAAGCGATACCTATAACGTCAACCACATGATCGGCATGATGCTCCGTCTCGGTATCCGTGCGCCGATCCTTCTGTTTGGTGGTATCATTATGACCTTGACGCTTGACTGGCGCTTGACGTTGGTTTTGATTTTGACGCTGCCGTTTTTGTTCTTTGTGGTGCGGACAACCTCCAAGGTTGGCATTCCGCTTTATAAAAATCTGCAGCAGAAAAACGATGAGGTGACCCGCGTGGTGCGCGAGGATGCTGCAGGCGTCAGAGTTATCAAGGCGCTTTCCAAGACCGAATACGAAAAAAAGCGTTTTGACGACGCGAACACTGACGCGATTGCCATGGAGAAAAAGGCAGGCGTGACAATGGCGAAGATCAACCCGATCATGACCTTTGTGTTAAATGCCGGTATGTGCGCCGTGATTGGTGCGGGTGCGTTTTTCGTAACACAAGGGAAGAGCGAAGCCGGCACGATCATTGCCTTTATGTCTTACTTCACGATCATTGCCAATGCTCTCATTAGCATTTCGCGTATCTTCGTCAATCTGTCAAAAGGCACTGCCAGCATGGCGCGTATTGCCGAGGTGCTTTCGGAAGACTACGAGCTTCGTGTGGAAGACAATGATTCTGCCTATACCGGTGATGACACAGTGCCTTACATTGAATTTCGCCATGTGACATTCGGCTATGGCGAAAGTGTGATCCTGAAGGATGTCAGCTTTACCTTAAACCGCCATGAAACACTCGGTATCATCGGCGAGACGGGAAGCGGAAAATCCACCATTTTGAATCTTTTGATGCGCTTTTACGACGCCGACGAGGGTGACATTTTTCTTGACGGACAGAACATCAAAGAGATTCCCACCCAAAAACTGCGCTCGATGTTCGGCGTTGTCTTCCAAAACGATTTTCTTTTTGCTGATACGATTCGCGAAAACATCCGCTTCGGACGCGATATTGAAGATGACGCGATCGAAAGCGGTGCAAAGGATGCGCAAGCGCATCAGTTTATTTCTTCACGTGCCGATGGCTATGACGATATGCTTGCCATCAAGGGTGCGAACCTTTCGGGCGGACAAAAGCAGAGACTTTTGATTGCCCGCGCCCTTGCCGCAGACCCCGATATTTTGGTGCTTGACGATTCTTCGTCTGCCCTTGACTACAAGACCGATGCGCTACTGCGCTCTGCCATTGCGGCGCATTTCAGCCACACCACCACGGTGATTGTGGCACAGCGCGTCTCCTCGCTTGCCCATGCCGACAAGATCTTGGTGCTTTCCGAAGGCCGCGTGGCGGCTTGCGGCAAGCATGAAGAGCTTCTTGTCACATCGCCTCTTTACGAAGAGATCAGCCACTCACAGATGGGAGGTGCGGTTCTTGACTGACAACAAAATGAACGAAAGAAAGCACCGCCCGATCTTCAGAAAGCCGCATCCCTCAAACGAGCCGTTTGACGACAAGCGCTATAAGGGCGGACGTATGAAAAAGCGTACGGTGATCTCTCGTCTCTTGGGCTATCTTGCCATTCACAAAAAGAAGCTTGCCCTTGCCCTTGGGCTGACGATCCTTGCCAACGCGCTTGCGCTTGTAGGCCCTCAGCTTTCGGAGTACGCCATTGACGCCATTGAGCGAGAAAGCGGTGTGGATATCCCCGCCGTTGTGACTTACTGCGTTTTGATGCTGTTTTTCTATGCGCTCTCGTCGGTACTCTCCTACCTGTTGTCGATTTTGATGATCAACATTTCGCGCCGTGTGGTGTACACCATGCGAAAAGAAGTGTTTGACCATCTCTTGGAGCTTCCGGTTGGCTACTTTGACGAGAATCAGACGGGCGACATCATCAGCCGTCTTTCCTACGATATTGATACCATCAACACCTCGCTTTCAAACGATCTTGTACAGATCCTGGCCGGCTCGATCACGGTGGTGGGCTCGTTTGTGATGATGGCGCGTATTTCGCCTTTGCTTCTCTTCATTTACCTCTTTACCGTGCCGCCGCTGATCATTTTCACCCGCTACCGCGTGAAAAAGGTGAAGCCTTTGTTCCGTGCGCGCTCGGCAAAGCTCGGTCAACTCAACGGCTATGCCGAAGAGATGCTTTCGGGTCAGAAGACGATTCGCGCTTACGGCAAAGAGGAAGAAATGATCACGCGCTTTGACAAGCGCAACGACGATGCGGTGGAAGCTTACTATGCCGCCGATTATCAGGGCAGTGTGGTGGGCCCCGGCGTTAACTTTATTAACAATCTCACCATTTCTTTGATCAGCATGTTCGGCGCGATCCTGTATATGATGAGCGGTGTGAACACGCTCACCATCGGCTCGCTTACGCTTGCCGCCATGACACCGGGTAAACTGTCTGCGTTTATTCTGTATTCGCGCAAATTCCTGGGTCCGATCAACGAAACGGCAAATATCATCAGCGAAATTCAGTCGGCGACTTCGGCGGCGGAACGCGTTTTCCGTCTGCTTGACGAAAAGGTAGAAGCCGACGGCATGGCGGCTGACCTTGAGCCTGAAAATGTGAAGGGTGATTTTGAGATCCGTCATTTGGATTTTGCCTATACACCCGACAAGCCGATCATCAAAGACTTAAATCTTTCAGTCAAAGCAGGCACCACGGTTGCCATTGTGGGCCCCACAGGCAGTGGAAAAACCACGCTTGTGAATCTTTTGATGCGCTTTTATGAAAGCGGAGAGGGCAAGATCTTCCTTGACGCCAAGGATATTTCGCGTATGCCGCTTGACAAGCTGCGCCGTCAGTTTGCGATGGTGCTGCAGGAAACTTGGCTGTTTGGCGGAACGATTGCCGAAAACATTGCCTACGGCAGTGAAGGCGCCACGCTTGACGATGTGAAAGCTGCCGCCAAGGCGGCAAGAATTGACGGCTACATTGAGTCTTTGCCCCAAGGATACGACACCGTGATGGATGAAAACGGCATGAATATCTCCA
>JAFQNZ010000182.1 GCA_017395715.1 Clostridia bacterium
CAGCTTCACAGCCTCCCACGAGGCGTTCACATCCAATTTTCCAAACGGCTCAAAGCCGGTGATCAGTGCTTTCATATACTCTGTTCCTTTCTGTCAGCGCTTTTGGCAAAATCCGTTCATAACCATGTGGGCAACGGCATTCCCAAGCTCATCGCGTATTGCCACCTCGGCGGTCTTGACCGAGCGCCCTTCTTTGATCGGCGTCACGGTGGCAATCAGTTCACCACCTTTGGCAACACCGAGATAGCTGATCGACGCCGAAAGCGACACCGTACTGATTTCATGGCGGTTGGCAAACACCGCAAAGGCAAAGTCCCCCAGCGTAAAGGTTACACCACCCATCACAGCCCCTTGCGCGTTGCGATGCGAATCGTTCAGAGCAAGACGGCATATCACCAAGTCTTCCTCCACGCGCTCCACCATAATACCCACGACCTCGGTGGCAAATTTATCATTCGAAAAATAAGCGACCAACGCTTCCTTGTCTATCATACAGTCTTATATCCTTTCAAAAAGCCAAGTGAGAATATCTTTTTCCGTCTCTTCACGGCAACTATCATTGAGAATTTCGTGACGGCATCCGTCGTATAAAATCATGCTGACATCCTGCACGCCTGCCTCGCAAAAGGCGCGGTACGCCGTCGTAACACCCTTGCCCATGTCGCCCACGGGGTCTTCCTTGCCCGAAACAAAGAGAATCGGCACGCTCTTGTCGGCAAGTCGGACGTTTTTCATATTAAAAATATAGGAAAGCCCGTCAAACATATCCAGAAACATCCCGATCTTCACAGGAAAACCGCAAAGCGGGTCGGCATTGTAGCGTGCGATCTCTTCCGGTTGTGAGGAGATCCAGGCATTCTTGCCCTCTCCCTTGAAGGGCTTGTCATACGCACCGAGCGCAAGAGAGGTCAGCATCGGGCTCACCTTGTCTTTGCCGCGCCAAAGGGCAATCCACTTGCCCACAAGCTTGCCGCCTGTTACGATAAGGCGCGACATATTGCCCGTACCGGAAAGGATCAGGCCGTCAAGTGCCACCATACCGCGAAGATAAATCGTGCGCGCCATAAACGAGCCCATCGAATGCCCCATCAGAATAATCGAAGAGTCGGGGTAGTCCTTTCGCATCCGCTTCACAAGCGAAGCACCGTCACGGCAGACAGTTTCCCATCCGTTTTTTTCTCTGAAAAAGCCGCGCTCGTTTTCGGGTACAGCTTCGCCGTGACCCAAATGGTCATGCCCGCAAAGTGCAACACCTTGTGCCGTCAAACTTTCGGCAAAACGGCGGTAACGCCCAAAATGCTCGGCAAGCCCGTGAAGCAGTACCACAACTGCCTTGGGTGCGCCCTCTTCGGGCAAAAACACGGTGGTGTTCAGCACTTTGCCTTCATAATGGGAATTGCGGAAAAACGAAATTTCTTTCATCATCTGTCACCCTTTCATAACGGTTTCTGAAAACAGTATAACATAAAAGCCGGGCAATTGCAACGCTTTTCGCATGGTGGATATCATTCTCCCGCATTTTATTTTCTCGATAAAAAGCCTTGTTTCGATGCCTGTCCCTACCAAATCTCCATTCACATCTTCCTCTCACGGTTGACAAATCGACAAAAATCTGCGATAATAAAAGAAAGACAAAAACCGAAAGGAATATGCCATGAGTATCATCGCGTTTGACCAGGGAACCACTTCCTCGCGCGCCATTTTGTTTGATGACAAATTCAATATCGTTAATTCCGCTTCCTATCCGATCGAGCAGATCTACCCCGAAGCGGGCTACGTGGAGCATAACCCCGAGGAATTATATATCAGCATTCTGCGCTCTGCCGCCTCATGCCTTTACGGCATTTCCGAAAAACCGCAGGCAATCGGCATTACCAATCAAAGAGAAACCGTGATCGTTTGGGACAAAGCAAGCGGCAAGCCGATTCACAACGCCATCGTTTGGCAGTGCCGCCGTACAGCCCCCTTTTGCGAAGAATTAAAAGCACAAGGCTATGAAAAGATCATCAAGAAAAAAACAGGGCTTCCGATCGATGCGTACTTCTCGGCAAGCAAGATCAAATGGATCCTTGATCACGTGGCGGGCGCCAAGGAAAAGTGCGCACGCGGCGAGCTTCTTACCGGCACGGTGGATACCTGGCTGATCTGGCGCCTGACAGGCAACCATTATACCGACATCACCAACGCCTCCCGCACCATGCTGTTTGACATCACCCAAGGCGCATGGGACAAGGAGCTGTGCGAGCTGTTCGGCATTCCCGAAAGTATGCTCCCCGCCGTCAAGCCTTCGTCTTATCACTTCGGCACTGTCAAAAAAGACAATGACATCCCCGCCGTTTTGTGGGATCTTCCGATCCTGTCTGCCATCGGCGACCAGCAATCAGCACTCTTCGGGCAGAAATGCCTTGCTGTCGGTAACGTAAAAAACACATACGGCACAGGATGCTTCACCCTCATGAACATCGGCAGCACCCCGATCTTTGACGAAAACCTCATCACCACCCCCGCATGGCAGTTTGACGGCAAAACGACATACGCCCTCGAAGGCAGCGTTTTCAATGCCGGCAGCTCGGTGCAATGGCTGCGCGATTCGCTCGGCATCATTGAAAGTGCCGCCGAATGCTCCGCTCTTGCCGAGACTGTACCCTCCACCGAAGGCGTCACGTTTGTTTCGGCATTCACAGGTCTTGGCGCACCGCACTGGGATATGTATGCGCGCGCAGGCTTTGTGGGCATCACCCGCGGAACAAACCGCGCGCATCTCTGCCGCGCCGTGCTTGAAGGCATTGCGTTCCAAGTGCAAGAACTTGTCACCGCCATGGAAGAAGCATCGGGCAAAACCATCTCCTCTTTGAAAGTGGACGGAGGCGCTTCCGCCAGCCGTTTTCTCATGCAGTTTGAGGCCGATCTGCTCGGCATTTCTGTCACACGCCCCGATAATATTGAAACCACCGCTTTGGGTGCTGCTTACATGGCGGCAATCACCTGCGGCATCTTCACGCCCGAAACGCTGTTCGAACTTCCTGTGTCTTCCACCGTCTTCACACCGAAAGAAGACCGTGCCAAAGCCGAAGAGCGCATGGCGCGCTGGCAAAAAGCCGTCAAGGCGATCCGCTGTTACTAAGGGGAATATTGGAAAACGAAAACACTTGACAGCGTGAGTGAAATATAGTAAAATAGACACACATCTTCCCGTTGCGACATCCTTTTTGATATAGAAAGGTTTTCTTGTATGAACCGTTCCGCAAGACTCATTTTCACAGCCGCAGTTCTTCTTGTATTGGCTGTTATATTCTTTTGTTCCTGCGACACCGCAAAAGACCCCTCTCACGAGCTTTCGGTGGACACCGCGCCGGAAACCACGTCAGTCGTGATCCCCACGGGAAAACTGTATGCGCGTTGCAGCGAACCCGAAGACAACCAATTTTCGATCCAGTTTATCAGTGCAGTGCCTTCGGCGTACGTCGATTACGTGGGTTTTGAAGCCAACAAGCTGTACAAAGACAATACCCGCGGGCCGATCAGCTCAAGCAAGATTCGTATTCTCCACGAGGAGATCACCGATTCCAACCGCGGCATTACCTTAACACCGCAAGATTTCGGTCTTGAGGAGGGATA
>JAFQNZ010000183.1 GCA_017395715.1 Clostridia bacterium
CGGCTGCAGTTTACCGAAGAGGAACGATCTGCACCGGAATTGAAAAAAGCAATTCGCAAAGCAGATAAAAAGGCGGACAAGCTGGAAAAAGCCGAGGCAAAAATCCCGAAGAAAACCGTGAAGAAGAAAGAGCGTGTGGTAGATGCCGAGGGCAAAATTACCACACGCCTTTACTTTGAGGAGGTAGACAAAAAGAAGCCTCCCTCCAAATTAACCCATGCCGCTGTTGCAGCTCCGCTCGATACCGTTGTGGTTTCTGCCCACCGTGAAGTTCGGGAATCGGAAGATGACAACGTAGGTGTGGAGAGTGCTCATAAGATCGAAGAAGCTGCCGAGGGCGGTGTGCGGACACTTGAATCCGCACATCGTTCCCATCAGCTGAAGCCCTATCGCAATGCAGCCTATGCAGAGACTCAGGCAGACAAAGCAAATCTGAACGCACTGAATAAAGAAGCCAAGCATCAGAATCCGGAGTTTTCAAGCAACCCTTATTCCCGTTGGCAGCAGAAGCGAGCCATCAAAAAGGAATACGCTGCAGCGAAAGCCGGTAAGTCTGCGAACAACACCGTTAAGGCGTCTGAAACGACCGCTAAAGCAGCAAAGAAAGCTGCAGAAGAAACCAAAAAGACAGGTCAGTTCATAGCGAAGCATAAGAAAGGCTTCATTGTTGCCGGTGCGCTGGTAATGATGGTTGTATTCCTTCTCAATGTTGCTTCCTCCTGTTCCATTCTGGTACAGAGCGGCGTTTCTGCTTTCGGTACAACCACTTATCCGGTCACGGATGACGATATGCTTGCCGCCGAAGCACAATATTGTGCGTTAGAAGAAGAACTTCAGGATTATCTCGATACTTACGAGAGCACACATGACTACGACGAGTATCACTATGATCTCGACGATATTGAGCATGACCCCTATGTGTTGATTTCTGCCATTACCGCTTTACATGGCGGCGAATGGACGATTGATGAAGTCGGTGACATCATCGATCTGCTGTTTGAGAAACAGTACATTCTCACAGAGACGGTCACAACTGAAACCCGATACAGGACAGAGACGGAAACCGGCTACTATGTTTATACCGATCCCTACACCGGTGATGTAGAAATTATCGAATACGAGTATGAGGTGGAAGTCCCGTACACCTACTACATCTGCACAGTGGAACTTGAAAACTTCAACCTGTCCCATGTGCCGGTGTACATCATGAGCGAAGAACAGTTATCCATGTATGCGTCCTATATGGGAACCCTGGGTAATCGTCCTGATCTGTTTGCGGATTCCTCTTATGTCGATGCTTACTATAACACCGAATATGAGGATTATGAAATCCCGCCTGAAGCACTTGAGGACGAACAGTTCGCCGCCATGATCGAAGAAGCTGAGAAATATCTCGGCTTCCCGTATGTGTGGGGCGGTTCTTCACCGTCAACGTCCTTTGACTGTTCCGGTTTCGTTTCATGGGTAGTCAACAACTGCGGTGTCGGATGGAATGTCGGCAGACTGGGAGCTGAGGGCTTGCGCGGTATCTGTACACGGGTATCCAGCGCCAACGTTCGTCCCGGTGATCTGATTTTCTTTGAAGGAACTTATGATACCACCGGAGCTTCCCATGTGGGCATCTATGTCGGCAACAATATGATGATCCACTGCGGCGACCCCATCCAATACGCAAATATTAACACAAGTTACTGGCAGGCACACTTCCTGTCATTTGGGCGTTTACCAAGCCCGTAAGGAGGACGTATGAACCCAAAAGTAATCAAGCTGAAGGAGGAACGCAGAAAAAACTGCGATAAAATTGCCTCGCTTCAGGCACGAAACAAGAAGATCGATGAAGATATTATCTCCATCGAGAACACAGACATCATCGGCATGGTTCGTGAAAACGGTCTGTCGCCTGATATGCTGTTTGAGCTGATTAAGGCGATGAAAAAAGACCCGATGGCTGTGCCGAGTTTCAATTCTGAGGAAATGGAGGATGAAATTCGTGAGGAATAAATTGAAAAGACTGTCCTGTTTGCTGCTCGTTGTGCTTTGCATGACGAGCTTTTCTGTTACAGCCTTTGCGTCCGATGGCGGGCACTATGCCTCCAATGAGAACGGCACAGAAACCCCGCCTGATTCCATCGACAGTATCACAGTCTCTACCGAGAATGTGGATTTGCCTGAGAAAGAGGAAAACAATCCTCTGACTCCTGACGGCAACCTGACATTGATCGATGACATTCTGCAGAAAGAGCCGTATTCCAGTGATGAGGATGAATTGCAGGAAAAGCAGTTCATTACTGTCCAGTCCAAGAACGGCAACTACTTCTATCTGGTAATCGACCGTTCCGGTGACACAGAGAACGTCTACTTCATGAACCTTGTGGATGAAGCTGACCTGATGGCCCTGATCGAAGAGCTTGAGGGCGGCGAAGCAGAGGTTGTCACCTGTACCTGTCCCGATAAATGCGCTGTGGGAGCCATCAATACTACCTGTGTGATCTGCCGCACAAACATGAGTGAGTGCATGGGCAAAGAAGCTGTCGTCACTCCCGAACCTGATACAGAAAAAGAACCGGAACCCGATGTAGATGAGCCTGCTCCCAAGCAATCAAACAGCAGTTTACTGCTGCTCGTTCTGATTCTGGCTGCCGCTGGCGGTGGTGCGGTTTACTGGTTCAAGTTCAAGAAGGACAAGCCCAAGACTTCCGGTGACAGTGATCTGGATGATTACGATTACGGGCAGGAAGACGCGGAAGAAGAAACTGAAATCGACGATGCCGATCTGATGGCAGAAGCCGAGGAAGACAAGGAGAACAACTAAGACATGAGATTCTTTGATAGCTGCACTCACAGAGTAACGCTTGCCGATGTCGCTGAAGACATTGCTGCTGACATGAGATACGAGAAATATCTGAAAAAGCTCCACGAAAACCGGGAGCGTGAACAGCTTGCAAAGCAGGCTGATGCCAACAAAACAAAAAAAGATAAGGAGAAAATGTAACATGACGAAAAGACTGGTAATTGCTGAAAAGCCCTCCGTAGGTATGTCCATTGCCGCTGTCCTCGGCGCGAAAGAGCGTAAGGACGGTTTCATGGAGGGCCGTGACTACATCGTGTCCTGGGGATTTGGTCATCTGGCTGAACTGGCAAATGCCGACACCTATGATGAGAAGTACGCCAAGTGGCGTTACGACGATCTGCCCATTGTTCCTGCCAACTGGAAGTACAAGATTCCCCGTGACAAGTATCAGCAATTCGAGACCCTGAAGAAGCTCATGAACCGTGATGATATTTCCGATGTCATCAACGCCTGTGATGCTGGGCGCGAAGGAGAGCTGATCTTCCGCAACATCTACAAGATGACTGGCTGCAAGAAGCCGATCTATCGACTGTGGATCTCCTCTATGGAAGATGCAGCCATCGCCCAGGGCTTCCGTGAGCTGAAAAGCGGCAAGGAGTACGACAACCTCTTCGCTGCTGCCCGATGCCGTGAATGGGCGGATTGGTTGGTCGGTATCAATGCGACCCGCCTGTTTTCCGTTCTGTATCACCGCACTCTGAATGTCGGTCGTGTGGTTTCTCCTACACTGGCAATTCTGGTTCAGCGTGAAGCGGAGATCGACGCATTCAAGCCCGAACCCTTCTATACTGCGGAACTGAACTTCGGTACGTTTACCGCAGTCAGCGACAAGTTCAAAAAGAAGGATGAAGCGGATGCTGTCCTTGTGGCAGCTACCGGAACGGCGGTTGTTCAGTCCGTGAACAGCAAGGAGAAGAGCGAAAAAGCTCCTGCGCTCTACGATCTGACTACGCTGCAGAGAGATGCAAACCGCATCCTCGGCTATACAGCGCAGCAGACTTTGGACTACGCACAGAGCCTGTATGAAAAGAAGCTCTGCACCTACCCTCGTACCGACAGCCGTTATCTGACCGATGATATGGATGTTGGTGTCCGTGCCATCGTGATTTGCTCTGCCGGGGTGTGCGATATGGAAGCTCCTGATGTTGCGCTGACTACTCAGGTCTGCAACAGCAAAAAGGTTTCCGACCACCACGCCATCATTCCCACTATGGTTGCCGGGGAGACTGATCTGAACACGCTTCCTGCCGGTGAGCGTGAGATTCTGAAGCTGATCGCAAGACAGGTACTCCGTGCTGTCTGCGAGGCACACCGTTTCCGTGAGACTACTGCAGAGATTTCCTGCGGCGGCTATACCTTTACCGCCAAGGGCAAGAGCATCCAGAATATCGGATGGAAGGTCTACAACGATAAGGAGCAGAAAGACAAAGTTCTGCCCGATCTGACTGAGGGTGGTGAACTGAAGGTCGTGAGCACCGAGGTCAAGGAAGGTATGACCAAGCCGCCTGCACACTTCACCGAGGATTCCTTGCTGTCTGCAATGGAGGTCGCCGGTGCTAAGGATATGCCCGAAGATGCCGAGCGCAAGGCTTGGGAACTCCCGCAACCCGTGCCGGTATCATCGAGAAGCTGATCTCCACCGGATTTGTGGAGCGTAAGAAAGCCAAGAAAACCGTCACTCTGATTCCTGCCAATACCGGCGTGTCTCTGATTACCGTGCTGCCTGAACAGCTGCAGTCGCCTTTACTGACCGCTGAGTGGGAGCACAAGCTCAAGATGGTGGAGCATGGTGAAATGGATGCGGATGCGTTTATGGCTGAGATCAGCCTGATGGTGAACGATCTGGTTAAAACCTATTCTGTCATCAAGGGAGCCGAGGTTCTGTTTCCTTCCGGACGTGATGTGATCGGTAAGTGTCCCCGCTGCGGAGGCGATGTTACCGAGAGCAAGAAGGGCTACTTCTGTGAGTGCAACGACTGCCGCTTTGGTCTGTGGAGGGATAATAAGTTCCTCGTCGGCAAGAAGATTACGCTGTCCAAGAAGATGGTTTCCACTCTTCTGAAAGATGGTCGTGTCCCTGTTAAGGGTATTTTCTCCGAGAAAACCGGAAAGTCCTATGATGCGGTTCTGACCCTTACAGATGACGGTGCGAAGACGGTCTACGCTCTGGACTTTGGCAAGGAGAGCAACCGATGAAGCTCACTCCCTATGAACGGGAGACCATCATCCTCTACAACGAGGCAGAAGATACAGCCAGTGTTTACACGCACGATCACAGGCTGATCGAAAAGCTGAAACAGCTCCACGCAAAGTATCCGGATAAGATTTATCCCGAAAAGAAGATGCGGCATGGAGCTGTCAGCTACATCGTTCCCAAACGCTGTGTCAGTGTCCGTTCTCCCTACAGCGAAGAGCGGCGCAAGGCAGACAGCGAACGAGCCAAGAAAGCAGGAATTGCCCCTCCCGGAAGGCGTGCAAAGTCCCAAACTGAATAAAGGTGACAGCCGACCTGTGGGTTCCCAAGCACCCATGGGTCGGCTGTCTTTTTTTGAAGATAACGGAGGTACCCATGACAACCATGATCCATCTTGCCGTGTTATTTGTCGCAAAGATGCTCGATAATGCGCTCGGCACAGCCAAAACCATCCTCGTGCAGAGAAACCGATGTTTCCTTGCAGGTATCGCACTGATCCTGTCCAACTACATCTATTTCTGCATTACAAAGAACATCGTAACTACGAACAGCGACCTTGCCATTCTCGTTGTCTCTGTTGCCAGTGGCGTCGGCTGCTGGCTTGCGATGGCTTTGAACAACCGTCTTTCTAAAGACAAAACCTACGTCAATGTCATCATGTCCGATGATAAAGAAGCCATGCAGCAGCTCCGTGACTTTCTCGCGGAACACCACATCACCAATGTGGCTGCGGATTCCTACACACTGGACTGGAATACCAAAACAATTACGATCACTGCATACGCCGAAACCAAACAGCAAAGTATGCTCATCAACCGTTATATCGCGGAAAGCCCTTTGAAGTTTAAGCGAGTGGTTCAGAGAGGATGATTTATTCACATCTGTGTGCTA
>JAFQNZ010000021.1 GCA_017395715.1 Clostridia bacterium
CAGCGCCCTTGGCCGACGAAGAGGATGACCGCTACGAAACAGCCGCCGTCACCACGCACAAAGAAAGCCTCTACCGCCACTGTATGCGCGCCATTGATGCCTCTTTGCGCCTTTCGGATCGCGGACTTCCCTTGATCGGTAGCGGTGACTGGAACGATGCTTTCAACCGCGTCGGCATTCTCGGCAAAGGCGAGAGCATCTTCCTTGCGCGCTTTATGCAGATCGTTTTTTCCGATTTTTCCGCCGTATGTCAATCGGTCGGCGACAGCGAAAGCGCCAAAAGGCTAATCCAATACGCTAAGGAAATCGAAAAAGCAACCGAAACCCACGCATGGGAGGATGACCGCTATCTGCGCGGAAGCTATGACAGCGGCGCACCGCTCGGCAGCCGCCACAGCCGCGAATGCAAGATCGACAGCCTCTCGCAAAGCTTTTCGGTACTTGCCGAGGGAGAAAACGATCGCACAGCCGAAGCCATGAACTCAGCCTACCGCCTTTTGTGGCAGAGTGAGGAAAAGCTGTTCAAGCTGTTCGACCCGCCGTTTTCCGCAGAAAAGAAAGAGGCGGGATATATTTCCTCTTACTGCGAAGGACTTCGCGAAAACGGCGGACAGTATAATCACGGAGCGCTGTTTGCCGCCAAGGCTTTCTTTCGCTTAGGAGAAACGCGGAAAGGCTTTGAAATCCTCGAAGCCGTCAACCCCTGTGCCAGAAGCTTAAATCCCAAAACGGCACAGAACTACAAATCGGAGCCCTACGCGCTTTGCGGCGATATTTACACGTCCTCCGAATATCCGGGACGCGGCGGGTGGAGCCTGTATACGGGTGCTGCGGGTTGGTTTATCCGCGTGGTGCTTGAAGATCTTGTCGGATACTGCGAATATGCGGATCACTTCACCTTAACCCCCTCTCTTTTTGAAAAACTCCCCTCGTTCTCGATGCGCCTTTCCAAAAAGAACACCGTGTATCACATCAGCGTCAAACGCGCCGACAAAACAAGCATCCTGCTTGACGGCAAAAAAAGCGAGAATCTGTTTTTCTTTGACGGAGCGCACCATATTCTTGAAATGGATATTGAAAAATAAAAAGAAGTGTGCTATAATCAAAGGCAGCAAACCGAAACGGTCTGCTGCCTTTCTACATAAAATTTTGAAAAGGATGCTTTCTTATGCCAAAACAAGTTTCGTTTCCCGGCTTCGGTATCGGTCCGTTCACCCTTGATCCCGATGCCATCACGATCGGCAGCTTTGCCATTAAGTGGTATGCCGTGTTTATCGTCTGCGGCATGATCACCGCCGCCCTCTATGTTTATTTCCGTTCCAAAAAATACGGTCTTTTGCTCGATGATCTGTTAGATCTTGCCATCTATATCGTCTTCCCTGCCGTCATTGGCACAAGACTTTACTATGTCATCTTCAAAAAACTCGAAGACCCGTCATCCTACACCACCTTTTGGCAGGTCATCAATATCCGTGACGGCGGCCTTGCCATCTACGGCGGTATCATCGTGGGTGCGATCATGACCTTTACGATTCTGAAGATCAAAAAAATGCGCATTGCCCCCTTTGTTGACATCATCGCACCTGCCGTGATGATTGCGCAAGCCATTGGCAGATGGGGCAATTTTATGAATGTCGAAGCCTATGGCAGTGAAACCACGCTTCCCTGGCGCATGGGTCTTGTCGAATTTGGCAAATGGATCTACGTTCACCCCACCTTCTTATACGAATCGCTCTGGAATGTCCTCGGCTTTGTTCTCCTCATGTTCTTGTATAAGAGAAAAAAATTCGACGGTCAGATCTGCCTTGGTTATGTTGCATGGTACGGTCTTGGCAGAATGTTCATCGAGGGGCTCAGAACCGACAGCTTGTATATCGGCTCAACCGGCATTCGCGTATCTCAGCTTTTGGCAGGACTCTGTTTTGTGGGCGCGCTTGCTGCCATGATTTGGCTGGGCATTCGCCTGAAAAACAAGCCGCTTGCCACCTGTATGTACACGCCTGAATCCAAGCATTACACCCAAAGCCTTGAAGCCATTGCACGCTATGAAGAAACCTGCAAAGCCAAAGAAGAAAAAAGAAAGGAAAAAGAAGCTGCCCGCCAACAAAAATAATTGGCAAAGACAGCTACCTGATATCACCATGTACACTATCATTGACGGAAAAGCCACAAGCGCATCTCTGCGCGAAGAGATCAAAAGCACTGTCAACAAGCGAAAGGAACGCGGCGAGCGTGTCCCGGGACTTGCCGTAATCATCGTAGGCGAAGATCCCGCCTCGCAAGTCTATGTCAGAAACAAGCACAAAGCCTGTGAAGAGGTCGGCTTCCTTTCCCGCATCTACCGCCTGCCTGCCGAAACACAGGAAAACGAACTCGTTGCCTTGGTGCAAAAACTGAACCAAGACGAAGCAATCGACGGCATTCTCGTGCAGCTTCCCTTGCCGAAGCATCTTGATGACAAGGCTGTGATCGCACATATCGATCCCGCCAAAGACGTGGATGCGTTCCATACCTTCAACGTCGGCAAGATCATGCTCGGCGAGCCCGGCTTTGCTCCCTGCACCCCCGCCGGCATCATGGAGCTTCTCAAAGCCTACGATATTTCGCCCGCGGGCAAGGAATGCGTTGTGATCGGCAGAA
>JAFQNZ010000022.1 GCA_017395715.1 Clostridia bacterium
TAATTGGATAAGACATTCTGCAGGAAAACGATACATCGGATAATGATCATAAATGAACGGCGGTCTGTATTTTTCATCCTCATACATAGCTTCTACTATATTGCGAAAAGCAGAATAGCAGTATAAAGCATCTTCTAACTTTCCTTCGCGCATATACAGATTTCCCAGCATCGAAATTTCATATCCAAGTTCTGACGATAGCGTTTCAATATTGCCGTACCGTTGCATTCTTTCACCGTCTGTATTTCCCTCGCTGTGTTTTAATTTCGCCATAAGCAAACAGCGAACATTGCTGACTGTATTCGGGAACGTTTCTGCCAATGCGTATACCGCATCCCAATTCTTGCGAAGAATGTAGATATCGATTAACCGTCTTTTGGCTAATAGCATATGATCGGTGGAAGAGCTGTATTTTATAACAAGCTCTGACCAACGAATGATTTCATTAGCGAGATCATCAATTCCTTTTTGTTCAATGAGCGGTTTTAACGCCGATTGATAATCTTGTAATATCATCGTAGCAAAGGCAGAGGCTTCGGAAAGAAGGGTTGCATTGTTGGGATAGGCTCGCAACGCATCTCGATATTTATCAAGTATAATGAGTGCGGTCGCCCCTTCTTCCCCGTCTTTACAACCATCGTATATCTCATAAATTTCTTTCAAACGCAAATTGACTTCTTCCTCGTGTTCTGTACCATATACGCCGAACAAAACATCAGTTGGTACACCAAACAAATTCGCAAGCGGCACGACTTGAGAAATATCGGGCATACTCGTGCCATTTTCCCACTTTGAAATGGCTTGTGCCGAAATGTTTAATTGTTCCGCAAGCTCCTCTTGTGTGAGATTTCGTTCTTTACGCAGACGCTTAATAATCTGACCCATATTTTCTTTCATAGAAATCCTCCAAAATGTTATTTCGGTACCGTTGTACATATTATAACATCTTTTCATTCACTCGTGAAGAGATTAAAAAGAAAGTTTTTGTAAACTGACAGTTGAGTTTTCACAGGGTTGCTGATAATCATACATAGATTCATTTGCAAGCATGGCGCCCGCGCCATCACCGTAGGGGAGGATATCATCCTCACGCTTTTTAACCAATTATTGTTTTTCATAATTTGTTTTCGGCGGGAGCAAGTGTACAGTCCTACCGCCACTTGAAATCTTCACATCTTTATGGTACAATATATCTATCACAACACGATGGGAGGAAGATCATGAAAAACCATGCACGCGATTTGATATATCTTGACACAAAACGATATACGTCTCTTTCTAATCTGCGAGCGCTTTATTGGGGCATCATCTTGGTTCCCATTATGATGGCAACCGTGGGCATTGTCAGCATCAAAACAAACGGCGTGAACCCGACATCACTTTTCCCCCTCGTATCGATTGGCGTTTGGAGTTTATGCTATTGGATCTTTGTGCTGACAATTCAAAGCAAGAAAACGAAAAAGACATTTGAATTACGCTTCCTTGTCAACGGTATTTCGGGACTGTTCATTTCCTCTCTTTTTTGGCTTTTCTTTGCCTCGTTCAATTTGGTCGCCGATACGCCGATTGTCAGTTTCCCTTTCATGCTGTCGATCCTCTGCTTTTATCTGGTTTTCTCGGCTCTTTATATCGGACTCGTTATCTTAGGTGTCCACAAAGGGATCTATCAAAAAATAAAAGAAAAAAGCCAAACACCAAGATTTTTGGCAATTTCATCATTCTTTGCCGCCATTTTGCCGTCTGCCGGTGTGCTCGGTATGTACACATCCAAAACGCTCAGACAATATGCAAGTGTGAGTACACAAAATGTTTTGGTAACAATGGCATTTGTTTTAATCGTATTCCTGCCGTCACTCGCCCATATCAACTTCGTTCAGTATTATTACTGCAAGAAATATGAAATATTTTGTGATGAAGACGGTAATACAACATCACCAAAACTTGAACGCCAAATAAGAGTAAAGAAAACCAAAGCAAAAAACAAAATGCATGAAATAGGCAAATCAGATGCTCGTGTTTCAAAGAAAAAACTCCCTTTGATCATCAAAATACTGATCGGAATCGTGTCTGTTCCGATTGCGCTTTTTGTTATCGTTTTCATTGTATTTTTAATAAAAGGTTTTATAAAAGGCTTGTCATAATTCACTTTTCACTTGAAAGGCGGTGACATAATGCGTTTTTACACACATAACATAACGCCCCACGCCAAAACAGACTCCACTCTCAAAATCATATTTACATTCTGCTTTGCTTTGGCGATTGGATGTTTCCTTTTCACAGCTGTGTCAACTTCTATCGCCAACCACAGTTTTTTGCCTGCCCTTGTTATGCTTGTTTTTGCGATCTTAATTGCCGGATACATCATCATAACAATCGTGGATATCAAAAAGGCTTATGTAGAAATCACCGGACAAAGCATCACCGTGGTTGACTATTATTTCTTGCGGCGAAAAGAACGCATGGTTTCGGTGAGCGAAATACAAAATGCCACTGTCATGCTTGGCTCTTCGATACTTGTTCGTGGCCATCAGTACAGTGTGGCATGGATTTCTTACCTTGTTTTCCGAGACGAAAACAACAAGTATCTCTTCAAAATCATCAATTCTCCCGAAACAAGAGAATGTTTCGAAAAATATATCCAAATACCGGAAAACATATCGAAACATGATGATACCCACCAAGCAAACCGTGAAATGAAGCCGCTCACCCTCGGCATCTTCGCCGCTCTGTCTCCTGTTCCGGGAGTGATGCTCACATCGTTTTGGGGCATGATCTTGGTATTTCCCATCGGAATGGAGCTTTTGCAATATGAAACCATTCCCGTATGGATCGGAATCATTTCGCTTCTGCCTCTTCTGATCAGCCCTTTGCTCGGAATTTTCGGAATCATACACGGAGCGAAAAAAAGCAAAGAAAAACACGCGCGGCTCGGTATTGTTCTTTCTGTGCTATGCCTGATTGAAAACATTGTGTTGCTTTACGGCATTGCGTTTGTTTCAGAAGCCAGCGTTTAGCGTAACGGGAAGCGTTCATAGCCTTCTCCGTTTTCGTTTTTATTCGTTTACCAACGCAAAAGCCGTGCCTTTTGGCACGGCTTTTTACTTGGCATCTATTTGTTTTTTTCGCGAATCAAAGCGAGGTCAGAAAATCTCCGAGCGCTTTGGCGATATAGGCGTGACCGGCATCGTTAAAATGAAGGCCGTCAACCGTGAAATTCTCTTTGTCGGATTCCAAATTGGCATCAAGACCGAGGTTTTCAAACAAATCCAGCACGGGAATACCAAATTCTTTACCCCTTGCCTTGATCACGTCCACATACGCCTGCAAAGGCTTTGCATCCTCTTTTTTCATCGGTCGGATCGAGACCTCTTTGTCCGACACGCCCTTATAATGGCAGTGCGCCGGTGTCATAAACACAATCGTCTTGCCGGGGTGTTGCGCTTTCAAAAGCTCCATCAGAAAATAGACCGCGCCGCAAAAAGTTTCGTTCGTTCGGTCGCTCATTTCGCCAAAATCGGCGTCACCATGCAGATAATCGTTCACGCCGCCGTACACCACGACAATGTCAGCGCTTCTGTTCAGATCATACGCTCTGCCGCAGAAAGAGAGATCGTGTCTCGGCTTGTCGCTCGGCACTTTTTGGTGCGCAAGACGCGTTCCACCCACACCGTAGTTATACACCGCCGCGAGGCCGTACATCGCCTTCAAACGGTTGTCATAGCGATTCTCGGCAATGCTCGAAACCCCCACGCCTTCGGTAATGCTATCACCCAAAAAATCAATCACTTTGCCTTTCAGTTCCATGTCATACACTCCTTGCTGTAACAAATTCTATCCATACTATACTCTTTTTGAAAAATCTTGTCAAGCCCCGAACGGGGTATTTTTGTTTATGCCATCGATTGCATGAAAAAAAACAACAGATTATGCTCCTTCCCTTGCATTTTGTCATTTCCCGTGGTATAATGCTACTATCCTTTTCAGAAAGAACGTGATACCATGACACAACAAACCAAATTAACCAAACGCTGGTGGATCCTTGTTGCAGGCGTTGCCACCATGCTGTTCGCAGGCATTTTGTACGCCTGGTCGATTTTGAAAACACCCTTTGCGACACTTGGCTACGAAGCCTCGGCACTTGCCTTAAACTTCACGCTCACCATGTGCTTCTTCTGCCTTGGCGGCTTTGTTTCGAGCCGTCTTGTGCGCCTCATGGGGACAAGACTCACCATTATCTTGTCGGCATTTCTCGCAGGGCTCGGCTTTGTGCTGACAAGCTTTCTCGGTGAAGGCTCGCCGGTTCTTCTCTATCTGACCTATGCCTTCCTGGCAGGCTCCGGCATCGGTATTGCCTACATCGTGATCATTTCCACGGTAAACGCCTGGTTTCCCGACAGACGCGGACTCTCCTCCGGCGCTCTCATGATGGGCTTTGGCGCAAGCACGCTGATTCTTGGTAATCTTGCCGACCGCCTGTTTGCTTCAAGTCTCGGCTGGCGTAATACCTACATCATCATTGGTGTTGCCATCGCCGCCGCTGTGATGCTTTCCTCTTTTGTCATCAAAGCCCCCGATAAAGACACCGTCCTTCCTACAAAAAAGAAGACGGCAAAAGCAAGCAAAGAGGATTTTGAAGTACGCGACTTTACCCCCTCGGAGATGGTGCGCCGCTTCACCTTCTGGCGCGCATTTGTGGCACTTGTTTGCCTAACCGCGGTGGGAAGCTCAGTCATCAGCTTTGCCCGTGACCTTGCCCTTTCGGTGGGTGCTAAGGCTACACTCGCCACCACGCTTGTTGGCGTGCTTGCGGTTTGCAACGGTCTGGGACGCATCATCACAGGCGCGGTATTCGATGCCATGGGTCGCCGCTTCACCATGACCAGCGCAAGCATTCTCACCATCTTCGCAGCGGCAGTCACACTGATTGCCGTGGGCATTGAATCTCTGCCGCTCTGCATTGCGGGTCTTTGCCTCACGGGTCTTTCCTACGGCACGTCCCCCACCATTTCCTCTGCCTTTACCTCGGCATTCTACGGTCAAAAGCATTTTGCCACCAACTTAAGCATCAGCAATTTCAATCTGATGTTTGCCTCGTTTATTGCAACGGCTTGCTCCTCGCTTCAGGTGGCAAGCGGCGGATATACAAGTCCGTTTATCCTGCTGCTTTCCCTCGCAGGCGTGGCGCTCGTTTTGAATATCAGCATTAAAAGACCGTAAACTTCGCAGACATCCAAGGCTCTCCCTTTGGGAGAGCTCCCGTCGTAAGACGGGTGAGAGGGCGCCCTCTCCGTCAGCCTTTCGGCTGCCACCTCTCCCAAAAGGAGAGGCTTCATCAAAATAACACTGCTCACCTCACCCGCGGCGAAATTGCCGTGGGTGAATTTTTTTATATTTTTTTGCAAAAGGGTTGAATTATCTTTCTTTTTGTGCTATAGTAAACGAAACAAAGGCGAAAAATTCGCCCTCAACGAAAGGAATCACATATCATGGAAAAAATGGGTGTTGCCGTCATAGGCCTTGGCAGCCGCGGACATCTTCTGCTGAAAACCGTATTGAAGCATTTCAAGGATTTTCAAGTCGTTGCGTTGAGTGACCTCTACGAGGACAGACTGCAAAAAGGAATTGCCGCATGCGAAAAATACGGTGACTATCAGCCTCTTTACGCAGACACCAACTACAAGAATTTCATCAACAAGCCCGAAATCGACTGCGTGATCGTTCCCTCCTCTTGGGATTCTCACGTTGAGATCTGCATCGACTGCATGAATGCTGGCAAATATGTTGCTTCCGAAGTGGGCGGCGCTTACAA
>JAFQNZ010000184.1 GCA_017395715.1 Clostridia bacterium
CGTTGTGGCTTCCACCATGGGCCCCGGCGTTAAGGTTAACTACTCCAAGCTGTAAGATAAGACAAAGAGAGAGCAAATTTTGCTCTCTCTTTTTTTCGTTTGTTCTTGCATTTCAGCGCGGTTATGATTATAATAGTGTTATGACCGAGAATAAAAAAGTGAGGTTTTACGGATGGAATATATCATCAAGGGCTATCGCCATACATCGTTTTTCAAGTATTTTGAAGAGATTTCTGCCATCCCGCGCGGTTCGGGCAATGAGGGCGGCATGGTGGCGTACTTAAAAGCGTTTGCCGAGGCACGCGGCATATACTGCTACACCGACGAGCATCGCAACGTGTTCATGCGAAAAGGGGCGACTGCGGGGTATGAGAATGTAGCACCCATTCTTCTGCAGGGTCATACCGACATGGTGTGCGAAAAGAACGGCGGCTGTGAACACGATTTTGAAAAAGATCCGCTTGATCTCTACATTGAAAACGGTATGCTCCGTGCAAGAGGCACAACGCTGGGTGCTGACGACGGCGTGGCAGTGGCTGCCATGCTTGCGCTTCTTGATGATGAAGCATTTGAACATCCTGTGCTGGAATGTCTCTTTACATCGGGCGAGGAAACGGGGCTTTTCGGTGCGCACGGCTTTGATTGCTCACTGATCACCGCACGGCGCCTTTTGAATATGGATACCAGCCCCGACGGAGAGGCGATTGCTTCCTGTGCGGGATCTTCCGATCTTATGTTTGTCCGTGAATATGACAAAGAAAAGGCACATGAACATACCTTGAATCTGACCGTGAAGGGTCTTGCCGGCGGTCATTCGGGTGCGGATATTCACACGGGCAGAGCCAATGCGATTCGCTTGATGGGAAGAATCCTTGCCCGTCTTTACGACGACTGTCCCTTTCACCTCGTTTCGATCAGCGGCGGTAACAAACGCAATGCCATTCCGCGCGAATGCGAAGCACAGATCATCGTACTGGATATGGAAAAAGCCAAGGCGCTTGCTGACGAAGAGGCGAAGAAGATTGCCGCAGAATTGGTAGCGGCTGACAGCCGTTTCCATTTGCTTTTGCGCCGCGGCAGAATTGTGGAAAGCTGTCTTTCTTACAAGGATACGTCAGCTGTGATCAATATGCTCACACTTCCCATAAACGGTGTCTATTCCATGTCGCCCGTGAACCCCGATTTTGTGCGTACCTCGTCTAACATCGGCATCGTTGCCACGGAAGAGGGAAAGGTTATGGCGTCGGTGATGGCACGCTCGTCTTGTGACAGTGAAATGGATGCGCTTCTTCTTTCGTTCAAGCGCCTTGCCAAAGCGTGCGCGTTTGACTATGTTCTCGAAGACCGCTCAAGCGGTTGGGACATGAACCCGAATTCGAAGCTTGCAGCTGATTTCTTGCGTATTTACAAACAGCTTTTCCCCGAGTCCACCCCGGTGGTAAACGGCATCCATGCAGGTCTTGAATGTGGCATTTTTGTCAGCAAGATCGAGGGGTGCGATGCACTTTCGATCGGCCCGACCATGTATGAGATCCACTCTCCCAATGAAGCGCTTGATCTTGCCTCCTGCGACCGCTTCTGCGATCTTGTGAGGGCGATGGTGAGCGAGAAATAAAACACGAGGTTTGGTATGAAAGTTTTCAGTATCATCAACGCCAAGGGCAAAACGGTTCGTTTGCGCGAAGAAGCAAGTGAACTGACTGTGGATGCCGACGGCCGATATTTTACGCTTCCGCTTGCGGGCGAGGGAGATCTTGTCAGCGTATCTGTGGCGGAGACTATGATCCTTGCCATAACCGAACAGGAAGGGCTTTCCGCTTATTCCTATGCAGGGCAGCTGCTCTTTACCCTTCGGGGTCTTGTTGGCAGGGAAGTGCCGAAGATCATTGCGGGAACGGTGATGAATCCGCCCGAAGTGCTTACTTTTCTTGCACGTGTGAAGAATGC
>JAFQNZ010000185.1 GCA_017395715.1 Clostridia bacterium
CCCGAGCTTGTTTATCTGCCGATGCAGCAGCATATCGGCGGTCCTGCCGTGCCTTGTGTTTCTGTTGGGGACAAGGTTCTTTGCGGTCAGAAGATCGGCATTTGCGACAAGGGTCTTGGCACGCATATTCACGCATCGGTCTCGGGCACGGTCGAAGCAATCAAATCGATTGCCGACGCGCAGGGAAGAATGGTTCAAACGGTTGTGATCCGCAATGACTTTGAAAATACGCTCTCACCCGACATCAAGCCGTATGAGGGCGCTTTGACCCTGGACGCGCTTGCCGAAATCGTCAAGGAAGCCGGTATTGCCGGTATGGGTGGCGCGACCTTCCCGACGCACGTGAAGATTTCTTCTGCCAAAGGCAAGGCGGAGCATATCATCATCAACTGCGCCGAATGCGAGCCCTACATAACCGCCAACCATCGCTTGATGCTGGAAACCCCCAAGAGCATCATTGCGGGTCTTACGATTCTGCTTGACGCCTATGGCGTTGACGACGGTATTCTTGCCGTGGAAGACAACAAGCCCGATGCGATCAAACTGCTTACCGATCTGACAAAAGATATGCCTCGCATCAAGGTCAAGGCTCTGAAAACCAAATATCCGCAGGGTGATGAGCGTCAATTGATGGTGGCTCTGTTTGGCAAAGAGCTTCCTGCGGGAAAGCTGCCTGCCGATCTTGGCTGCGTGATCTTCAACGCGGAGACCTGCGCCGCCATTGACAACGCCGTGGCAAGCGGTATGCCGCTTGTGCGCCGTGTGGTTACGGTGGACGGCGACTGTGTGGCGAACCCGAAAAACCTGCTTGTACCGCTCGGCACGCCCTTTTCGGCGCTTCTTGCCCATTGCGGTCTGAAGCCTGACAAGACCCTGCGCAAGGTGGTCAGCGGCGGGCCTATGATGGGTCAGGCGCAGTACGACATTGACACACCTGTGGTGAAGGGAACAGCGGCGATTTTGGCGCTTTCGGCAGAGGCGGATGCGAAAGCCGTTGCCTTTGCCCAGTGCATCCGTTGCGGACGTTGTCTTGCCCACTGCCCGATGCACCTGCCGCCCCTTTACATTATGAAATACGCGAAAGCGGAGGATTTTGCTGAGGCGGAATCCTACGGCGCGATGAGTTGTGTGGAATGCGGAAGCTGTTCCTACATCTGCCCCGCATCGGTGCCGATTTTACAGTACATTCGCATTGCCAAACAGAAAATTGGCGACGAGCGCCGCAAAAAAGCGGCAGCACAGAAAGCTGCCGAGGAAGCAAAAGCCAAAGAAAAGGAGGTTGTTACACAATGACAGAACAGAAAATGCTGGTTGTAACCTCCTCACCCCATACCAAACACAAATCCACAACGCAAAAGATCATGCTTGACGTGATCATTGCGCTTCTTCCTGCGCTCGGATGGGCGGTATATCAGTTCGGCATCCGCAGTTTGATCTTGACTTTGGTGACGGTGCTGACCTGTATGATCTCGGAAGAAGCCTTTTGCCGTATCACCAAGCGCAAAAGCACGGTGCATGACCTTTCCTGCGTGGTGACAGGTATCCTTCTTGCTTTTAACCTGCCTGTGACCATTCCGATGTGGATGGCGGTGCTGGGTGCGGTCTTTGCCATTGTGGTGGTAAAGATGCTGTTTGGCGGTATCGGTCAGAACATTGTAAACCCTGCGCTTGCCGCGCGTGTGTTTATGTTCCTTTCTTTTTCCGCGTATATGCAGCCAACAAACAATCTCTATTCCGAAACGGTTGGCAAACTTGTGAACACCGACGTGGTGGCATCTGCCACGCCTCTTTCCGAGGCAGTGGGCGCTGTCTCTCCGCTTGATCTTTTCCTTGGTAACATCAACGGCGTTTTGGGCGAGGTCTCGGCACTTTGCCTTTTGCTCGGCGGTGTCTATCTGGTGCTTCGCCGTGTGATCACATGGCACATTCCTGTGGCATATCTCGGAACGGCGGCTTTGATTTCTTTGATCAGCGTTCCCGATGGCGCATCGATGGGCGTGTATGTTGCCACGCAGCTTTGCGGCGGCGGTTTGATGCTGGGTGCAATCTTTATGGCAACGGACTATGCCACAAGTCCCGTCACACCGTGGGGAAGAATCCTCTTTGGTGTCGGATGCGGTGCGATCACCATGGCGCTTCGTCTGTTCTCTGTTAACACCGAGGGCGCTTCCTTTGCGATACTCGTTATGAATCTTCTCGTTTACTATCTTGACCGCTTTACCATGCCGAAGAAATTCGGCGCTCGCAAGGGCAAAAAGCAGGCGTAAGGGGGTGCGGTTATGTCAAATGAAAACAATATGAAAAAGAGTATCCGCATCGTTGTTACGCTCTGCCTCATTACGGCTCTTGTCGGTGCGCTCCTTGCTTTTGTCAATTTGATGACCAAGGACCGCATTGCCGAGCAGAACCAAAAAGCCATGGACGAGGCAGTTGCCGTGATCTTCGGCAAATGTGAAGCCGTGGAGATCGAAGGACAATATGATGCGCCGGTTTCCAATGTCTATGATGTTAAGGTGGCAGGCCACTCGGTTGGCTACTGTGTGTTTGTAAAGCCGAAGGGTTACGGCGGCGCTGTGGAAATGATGGTGGGTATCACCCCCCAAGGCGCTGTCAGAGGCATTTCGATCGTTTCCCACAGCGAAACGCCGAATCTCGGTACGAAAGTCGTGGAAAACGGAAGCTATCTTGCTAACTACTTTGGAAAAACCGAGCCCGTGACGTTTGGTAACGGTGTGGAGGCGGTTTCGGGTGCAACCCGAAGCTCCAATGCCGTGCGTGACGGCGTGAATGCCGCCCTGAAGCTTGGCCTTGGCAAAAAAAACTCTGCTACGGCTCAAGAAGGGTAATGGGGGTGAGTGAATGAAAAAGATATTAAAACAGTTTTCGGATGCTGTCGTTAAGCAAAACCCCATTCTGATCCAGCTTCTCGGTATGTGCTCTGTGCTTGCCATTTCCACCACTGCCATGAATGCTATTGGCATGGGTGCTGCGGTAACGGTCGTGTTGATATTTTCGAACGTTTTGATCTCTATGCTTCGCAAGCTGATCCCCAACGAGATCCGCATTGCGGCGTTTATTGTGATCATTTCGGGTTTTGTCACGGCGGTTCAGCTGATCATCAAGGCGTTTTTGCCGTCGCTTGACAAATCTCTCGGCGTGTTTATTCCCCTGATCGTGGTAAACTGCATCATTCTCGCCCGTGCAGAAGCGTTTGCTTCGAAAAACCGCGTGCTGCCTTCGGCGCTTGACGGTTTGTTCATGGGCATCGGCTACACGGTGGCGCTTCTCATTCTCAGCATCGTGCGTGAGTTTGTGGGCTACGGTTCTTTCTTCGGTGTCAAGCTGTTCGGCAACAAGTTTGTTGGCGTGGGCATGCTTGTCAGCCCGCCCGGTGCGTTTATTCTGCTGGGTATTCTGATCGCGGCTGTGAATTTTGTTCTTGTGAAGAGCAAACAAAAAAAGAAGAGCAAGGCGAAAGAAGCCGAGATGCCTGCCGAAACCGAAAAGGAGGTTGTGACAAATGACTAAGATCCTTCTTTTGATGCTTGGCGCGATTTTGGTGGAAAACTTTATTTTCTCGCGCTTTATGGGTATCTGCCCGTTTATGGGCGTTTCGGAAAAGCCGGATACCGCGATCGGTATGGGCTTTGCCGTTATGTTCGTTATGACGCTTTCTTCGGCGGCAACAAGTCTTGTGTATGATTATCTGCTTGTCCGCTATGAGCTTGAGTTTCTCTCCACGATCGTGTTTATCGTGATCATTGCCTCGCTTGTGCAGTTCATTGAAATGTTCTTGAAAAAGCTTGTGCCGTCGCTTTACAGCGCGCTTGGTATCTATTTGCCCCTCATTACCACCAACTGTGCCGTTTTGGGTGCAGCGCTTCTGAACGTGGAAGAGGGAAGAGGTTTTGTGGAATCGGTGGTGTTCGGTTTTGCCGCCGCTGTTGGCTTTACCTTGGCGCTTGTGATCTTTGCGGGTGTTCGTGCCAGAATGAAGCACACAAACACCCCCAAGAGTTTTCAAGGCTCTCTGATTGCCTTGATTGCCGCGGGTCTGATCGCTATGGCATTTGCCGGTTTTTCCGGTATCTCTCTGTGATGCCTGAGAAAGGAATGTAGTGATGATGTTTGTTTTATTGGGTGCGATTTCTTGGAAACCCATTTTGATTGCCTTTGCGGCGCTTGCCGCCATCGGTGCTTTGCTCGGCTTGATGCTTGCCATTGCCTCCAAGGTCTTTTATGTGAAAACCGATGAGAGAGTGGAACAGATCAAAGACTGTCTGCCCGGTGCCAACTGCGGCGGATGCGGTTACGCCGGCTGCGGCGCTCTTGCCGAAGCGATCGTCAAAGGAAACGCCAAAACCACTGCGTGCGGTGCGGGCGGCCCCAAAGTGGCCAAAAAAATTGCCGCCATTATGGGAGAAGAAACGGTTGATTTTGTCGGCGTGCGCGCACAGGTCGTGTGTTCGGGCTGTTTGGGAAAAGTAAAACTGAAATACCAATACGAGGGACTTGAGGATTGCCGCTCCGCCATTCGTCAGGGCGGTGGTGATAAGGTTTGCCCCAACGGCTGTATCGGTCACGGTACTTGCGTAAAGGCTTGTGCATTCGATGCAATCCATGTGATCGACGGCGTTGCGGTTGTCGATTACGAAAAATGTACCGGCTGCGGCGCGTGTGTTGCTGCCTGCCCGAAGTCTATCATTCGTCTTGTTCCGTTCAAAGCGGATGTTTGGGTTGGTTGCAGCTCGCAAGACAAGGGTGCTGTCACCCGTTCGTATTGCGAGGTTGGCTGTATTGGCTGCAAGATCTGCGAAAAGAACTGCCCCTCGGGCGCGGTTAAGGTGGAAAACGGTCTTGCGCGTATTGATTACGAAAAATGTACGCATTGCGGTATTTGCTACGAAAAATGCCCAAGACACATTATTTTCTCGGGCAAAGAGCAAAAGCTGTCGGTATGACAACGGTATATGTGGCAAAAATTGCTTGCCAAAATGAGCGTGACCGCAAAGCATACGCCGAAGTGGCAAGGCAGCTTTTGAAAGAGGCAGTCAAGCGTGAGTATTCACTTGATATTTCGGCATACGTCGAGAAAAAAAGCGAAAACGGAAAGCCGTATTTGGTAGGCGCGCCTTTTCATTTCAATCTTTCGCATAGCAAAGACTATGTGGTCTGTGCTTTGTCCGATTGTGATGTGGGCGTGGATATTGAAAAGGTCAGACCCATTTCCGAGGGTGTGATGCGCCGCTTTGTCGGGACGTGTACCGAGTCCGATGAAGCAAACACACGGCTTTGGACGCGCTACGAAGCAATCGGTAAATTTCTTGGTGTGGGCATTCCGTACAAAACGACTTCCGATGTGTATTTTGTCAAGGAATATTTTGATCTTGACGGCTATGCTGTGACGGTTTGTGCCGAGAAGGATTCTTTTACCGAGCGGCTTGTGATTTTATCATCTGAATAAAAGGAACAAAGTTTTTCTCTGCATTCTTAGCGGAGAAAACAATTTCATAACGTAGGGCGGGGGCTTGCTCCCGCCGCTATGTTTTCATAAAACGATAATTCATTTTGGGGCGACCTCCGAGCAAGCTCGGCACATGGTCGTCCGTTTTTGATTTATGAAAGACATTCTTTCGGCGGGAGCAAGCCCCCGCCCTACGACATGTCATTTCTCTGCTGATAGTGGGTTCAGGCTACTGCCCGATCGTGCGTGGACATCCACGTGCTGTGCTTGCCCCAAACGCAAGTGTCGGGAAAAACGAGAAAGTTTGTTTATTCAACCGCAGGTTGCATTGCGGTCAAAAAACGAGTTATTGTCTTTACACATTTCATGTGCTATAATAATACCAGAATCCGGATTCATTAAATTTCAAGAGGTGATTCTAATGACCATAGGTGAAAGAATTAAAGTGTTGCGAAAAAAGAATGATTTGACACAAGAGAAGCTTGCAGATTATCTTTGCGTTTCTTGTCAAGCGGTTTCAAAATGGGAATGTGGACAGTCATGCCCTGATCTGTCATTGATTGGGCCTTTAACAAAGTTGCTTCATGTTTCAGCCGACGAATTGTTAGGGTTGATGCCCGAAAAATATGACGAGCGGAAAGCTTATTTTGATGCAGAGTACCACCAATTTTGGAAAAAAGACGACCATGAAGCAGATTTGAAAATAGCGCGACAAGCAGTTGTAGAGTATCCGACGGATTATAGATATTTAAAATGGTTGGCAACAAATGAATGGTACGTTGGTTATAGCACCAAATACTGCGGAACCGAGGTTGAGCAGGAACTTTTATCCTCCTGCATACGCCACTACGAAATGATTTTGGAAGATTGCACCGATCGGGACATTTGCAACCAAGCCATCTCCGGACTCGTTCATGCACACAAATCCAAGGGAGAACTTCAGGAAGCTAAAAAATATGCACTTATGTATCCGGACAAACCGGAGACAAATCGGGATGATTTGCTCATGCTTTGCGTAGAAGGAGAAGAAAAAGAACTCTTGCTCAAAAAAGCAGTGCGATACGGACTTAGCAATCTCTGCATAGCGTTGGAGTATTTATGGATGTTTCTTCCCAACCCCAGTGAAGAGATTTTGGACGCGAAAGCTGCCGTTATCGATGCCGTGATTACGGATAAAAACTATCAGCATTTTTATATCACACTATCCCTTATTTGTATGGAAAAAGCACGTATTGCCATGCGTAAAAAGGAGTATGAAAAGGCTTTATTGGCTATCACGACGGCATATGATCATGCGGTTAATTTCGATATCATGGATCGAACAGCAATCGAGTCTTATTCCTGTCCTGTGCTGAACGGATATACGGTAGATCGCACGAATGATAGAAGAACAGATTGGACTTTGGTGGGGGATATTAAACGGTGCTTAACCGAGGAACAGCTTTTTTCACCGCTCCTGAATCGGCAAGAACTTTCGAAAATCATAAATTCATAATTCTTTGCCCCGCCTTGCGGGGCTTTTCTTTGCTTTCTGCATATCAAAAGCCACCACGAAAAAAGTGGTGGCTCATTTCAATTTTACCACTAATTTTGCACACGCACGGCTTCGTTCTTTTTTGTTTGAGAAACTTCCCGACAGGCTTTTTGGTATATTGACAAAAAGGGAAAAGTTCCCCTTTTTTTCACAAAAACTGCCGATGTTTGTTCAAAAAAGATTTAAAAGAATGCCACATATACCTGGTTCTAATGTGTTATGATGCTTGTACCGACCGTGGGAAACAGAATACATAAGAAAGGAAGATGCCCGTAGTTTTGCGGGCGAGGAATGAATGTATGACAAACAAAGAAACATTAAAACGAACGGTGGTATTATGTCTTGCAGGGGCGCTTCTTTTGATTTTGACCCTGATTGCCGCTTGTAGCGGGTCAGGTGAGGATGCTGACACGACCCATGCGCAAAAGCCGCACATCACAACACCCAAAACCACCGGGGTCACCACACAAGCCACCCCGACGGCAACAATACCTTATGTGAGTGCAGAGACACCCAACAGCACAACGCCTACCAGCACCAAGCCTGCTGATGCAGTGGAGTCAAGTACCCCTGCTACCACAGCTTTACCGCCTGAGCCTGAAAAGCCAAAGCATGTGACCGTGTCGCTTTCGAGCACCGATATGTACACAGGCTCTCTCATTGAGGTAAGCTCGCAGAATCCCTATTCCTACAAGGTGGCGTCGCTTTACACCCCCACCGAGCTTGACCGCCTTTCTTCTTCCGAGCTTTCGGAGCTTGGCTGGTCTTCGCTTTATACGAACAAGAGTGGGCTGTACCTGTTGCGCTCGCGCTTGCTCTATTTGAGAACCGAAGCCTATACGGCATTCAATTTGATGATGACGAGCTTTGTTGGCAAAACAGGCAACCGCGATATTCAAGTGCGCTACGGCTATCAGCTTGTCAATTCGGCAACCGATGCCGCGTCGCTTTCGGATGAAAGGGTGAGCGGTCTTGTGGTGGAGATCAACGTTTACACCGAAGAGGGCAGTTTCTCGATCGATCACATTTCCAAGAAGAGCGCTTATTACGATTGGTTCGATGAAAACTGCGCCAAATACGGCTTTATCATGAGTGGTGAGAGCGGTTATTTCCGCTATGTGGGAACGCCTCACGCCGAGTATATGCAAAAGAACCGTCTGTCACTTTCGGCATATCTGACGCTTCTTAAAAATTACAGCTTTGAAGAACCGCTTGCCGTTGCCGATTCTTCGGGTCTGCTTTGGAATATCTATTACACGCCCGCATCGCAAGGCGCTTTGACCGAAGTGAAAGTCAAGGAAAATTCGGTGTATGTGATTTCCGGCAACAACCGCGACGGTTTTGTTGTCGCCGCAAGAGATAAGGGTTGAACCAATATGGATGATGAGGTATTCTAACCGCTGACAAAACACCTCATCCGTCACTCACAACCGCTATCGCGGTGCGTGATTGACACCTTCTCCCGCTGGAGAAGGCGTTTGACAGAGATGCATTTTTATCTAATCAAGTATAGTTTGCTTGGATATTGTAACGAACTTCATTTGGTTGTTGGGAAAACAGCTTGTGCCAAGCCTTCTCCAGTGGGAGAAGGTGGATTTTGCGAAAGCAAAAGACGGATGAGGTGTCATTCAATCCTTGCCATAATATTTGTCTGTTGGAATAAGTTTGGCAAAGATGATTTTGTGTATGATCAATTGTCGTTTTGTTAGTCTGCTTGAAACTTGCCGATAAAGTTATATTTCTCCTTGCTTAAAAGGGGTCGCAACCGACGTCTTGGGAAATATCCCGAGCGGTCACCTGCGACCCTTTTTCAATGCGATTGTGAAGTGGATCTTGTAGGGCCGATTCACGAATCGACCGAAAACGAGCGATTTTTGTGAAAAGTTATTTGATTTTATGGAGATGCAATTACATTGTAGGGCGGTGGCTTGCTGCCGCCGTTTTACAAACAAGTTTTGCAAAAACGTACCTCTTTGCGGTGAGATTGAACTGTATACGATGGCCTTGCACTACTTGTATACCATCTTATTGCACGAAACATCACGCCCCCGCTTTTTCACAAACAAGTTTCGTTGTCTGCATTTGATTGTTTTGCGGCGGGAGTAACCCGCGCCTACATACCATCCCGCCGCCTCGGATTTTTCCGAGGCGGTTTTTGTCTTGACAGGGCTTTCGTTTGTGCTATAATAAAGTCATCAAGACGTGTGTGAGGATGTGTATGGAAAATCCCTTTGTTAACTCCAATACCAACAAGCGATATTATACCTTTGATTATTACGGCAAGAAGACCTTTGGCTGCAAGGTGTACAAAGTGCCGCTGGATGCGGGCTTTACCTGCCCGAACATTGACGGAAGGTGCGGCATTGGCGGCTGTACCTACTGCTCGGGGCGGGGAAGCGGTGATTTTGCGCCGTCAAGTCTTCTTTCGATTGAAGAGCAATATGCCATATCGCGCCGTCAGTTTGAAAACAAATGGCAGGGCGGCAAATGCATTCCGTATTTTCAGGCGCACACGAATACTTACGCACCGGCAGAAGTGCTGCGACCACTGTACGAGAGGGCGCTTGCTTTGCCCGATGCGGTGGGGCTTGACATTGCCACACGCGCTGACTGTCTTGAAGATGACGTGGTGGAATTGCTTTTTGAAATGGCAGAGAAGACTCACCTGACTGTGGAGCTTGGGCTTCAGACAATCCATGACGAAACGGCGCGGCGCATCAACCGCGGACACGATTTTGAAAGCTTCCTGCGCGGTTATGAAAAGCTCAAGGGCTTGAACGTGGTGATTCATCTGATCAATTATCTGCCGGGCGAGACGCATGACATGATGATGGAAAGCGCGAAAACGGTGGCATCTTTGAGGCCGCACGGGGTGAAGCTGCATCTTTTATATATTATGAAGGGTACGGCGATGGAGCGCGAATACCGTGAGGGAAAGGTATATATTCCCACGATGGAAGAATATGTTAAGACGGTGTGCGATCAGCTTTGTGTGATGCCGAGCGACGCGGTGATCGGCAGACTCACGGGAGATGCGCCGCTTGATACGCTTGTGGCGCCGCTTTGGAGCCGCAAAAAGGTTGTTGTTTTGAACGAAATAGACAAAGAAATGGTGAAAAGAGGGTCGTTTCAAGGACAATTTGTATAAAGTGTACAAAAATTAAGGCTAAATTTTGGTATCGCCGAAAAAACAAAGTGCAAAAAGCCACTTGCATAAGAATAAATTCTGCGGTATAATGGAGCATATGGGGCATAAGTCTCGTTTATGTTAAAGATTATATACAAAGGAGTATATTCATCATGGCAACCTTTACGACCAAACAAGTTAGAAACGTAGCCCTTCTCGGACACGGCGGAAGCGGTAAGACCTCGCTCGCTGAGGCTATGCTGTATCTTTCCAAGGCAACCGACCGTCTCGGCAAGCCCTCTGCCGGCAACACCGTATGCGACTGCGATCCCGAAGAGATCAAGAGAGGTTTTTCGATCAACCTGACCCTTGCCAACACGGTTTGGAAGGGCACCAAGATTAATATCATAGACACCCCCGGCTTCCTTGACTTTGAAGGCGAAGTGCAGGCGGCTCTGCGCGTTTGCGGTTCCGCACTCTTTACCGTTGATGCCAAGGCGGGCGTTGAAGTCGGTACCGAGATCGCATGGGAAAGAGCGGTTCACGCAGGCGTTCCCAAGGCTGTCTTTATCAACAAGTACGACGATCCCGAGGCAAACTATGCGAACGTTATCGCACAGCTGACCGAAAAGTTCGGTACTTCGATCTGCCCGATGCTGATCCCCGCCGAAAAGGGCGCTCTCATCAATCTGATCGAGCTGAAGAAATATACATACGACAAGGAAGGCAAGCGTTTTGAAGAAGACGCCGATCCTTCGCTTGTTGAAGAATATCGCGACAAATTCTATGAAGCCATCGCCATGGTTGACGATGACCTTATGATGAAATATTTTGACGGTGAAGAAATCACCAAGGAAGAAGCGGTTGAAGCCCTTCAGAACGGTATCA
>JAFQNZ010000186.1 GCA_017395715.1 Clostridia bacterium
CAGAATCTGTATGAATGTTCCACCTGCGGCGCGCAAAGACTGGAATGGTCTTTCAAGGGCGAAAAAGACGAAAACTGCGAAGGACAAAAGGGCTGGGCGTACAGCTATCTTGTCAACGGCGAAGATGTGCTCGGTTATGTGGATATGTGGGACTACATTGAGCATAACTATGAGTACTTGGTCGAGAACTTCAGCGGCAATTGTGAAGACGGCTATAAACTGACCAAAACTTGTACCGATTGCGGTGAAAGTCATACCGACGAAGTGGTTGGTCACCAGACCGAGTCTCGCGAGATCGATCTTTCTGAGCTTGGTCTGTGCGGCGGATGTTTTTCTGATGAATACTGCTTTGTTTGCGAAGCTGTTATGAATCCCATGATGGATTGTGATTGCGCTTGGGAACACGTCGGCAAAAACAAACAGGGTCAAGACGTTTATGAATGCTCAGACTGCGGTGCCCAAATGCTTGCGTGGTACATCCAAAGCGGTGACGGTCAAGAGGGTTGGGCATACAGCTATCTTGTCAACGGCAAAGAAGTGCTTCGCTATGTGGATGTGTTGAACACTGTGGAGCATAACTGAGAACACGCATTCGCGGTATGACTTCCATGTTAATACCAAACGAATGGCGCTGGGCTTAATCATTCAAAAAAAGAATCGGTGTGACCAAACGGTCACACCGATTTTTTATTGGAAATTATCACAGCATTTGGTTTGCGCGGAATTGGAGGCGGTAGAGATCGGAATAGATGCCGCCTTTTGCCACAAGGTCATCGTGTGTGCCTTGCTCGGCAATTTTGCCCTCGGCAACCACGGCGATTTCATCGGCATTCTTGATGGTGGAAAGGCGGTGCGCCACCACAAGGGTGGTTCTGCCTTTGCAAAGCTCGTCTAAAGCTTCTTGAATGAGAATTTCGGTGGTGTTGTCAAGCGCGCTTGTGGCTTCGTCGAGGATCAGGATCGGCGGATTTTTCAAGAACACGCGCGCAATCGAAAGGCGCTGTTTTTGTCCGCCCGAGAGGCGCACGCCGCGCTCGCCGATTACGGTATCATAGCCTTTTTCGAGTGTCATGATATAGTCGTGAATGTTGGCGCGCTTGGCGGCTTCAATGACTTCCTCCTCGGTGGCGTCAAGTCTTCCGTAGAGGATATTGTCGCGGATACTGGCATTGAAGAGGTAAATATCCTGCTGTACGATGCCGATGTTGCGGCGGAGCGATTCGGCGGTCAAGGTGTGGATCTCCTTGCCGTCGATCAAGATCTCCCCCGAGGTGACGTTGTAAAAATGCGGGATCAAGTGGCAGATGGTGGTTTTGCCGCCGCCGGAAGGACCGACAAGGGCGTATTTTTTGCCTTTTTCAATCGTCATGCTGATGCCGTTAAGGACATCTTTTTCATCATCATAGGCATATACCACATTGCGAAATTCGATCTTGCCGTCAAGCTCACCCGCATCTTGGGCATCGGACGCATCCTCTTCGGGCTTAGCATCCATGATCTCAATGAAGCGGGAAAAACCCGTGACACCGCTTTGGTACTGCTCCATGAAGTTGATTAAAGTCATCACAGGCGAAATGAAGAGGTTGACAGCGAGGAAAAAGGCAGAATAGTCGGCAAAGGTGATCACGCCGTTGAACATGAAAAGACCGCCTGCGATCAAAACGACCACATTGAAAATGTCGGTGATGAACGAAGTTGCCGAATGGAACTGCCCCATGGCTTTGTAGGCGTCCTTGCGTGAGTTGACGAACGCGGTGTTGCCTTCTTCGAACTTTTCTTTTTCCTTTTCGGCGTTGGTGAAGGCTTTTGTTACGCGGATGCCTTGAATCGAGCTTTCAAGAGAAGCGTTGATCTCGGCAACTGACTGACGGCTGCGCATGAACGCATCTCGCATTTTTTTGCGAAGCGTCATGGCGATTAGGATGAGAAAGGGCACACAGGCGAAAATAATTAAGGTCAGGCGCCATTCGATCGTGCAAAGATAGACAAACGAGCAGATGATCGAAACCGACGAAATGAGGAGATTTTCGGGGCCGTGGTGGGCAAGCTCGGAAATATCCATGAGGTCGTTTGTCATGCGCGACATGATCTTGCCGGTTTCGTGGTTGTCGTAAAAGCTGAAGGGGAGCTTTTCCAGATGGTTGAACATATCCGAGCGCATCTGTGCCTGCATTCTCACGCCCATGACGTGACCGTAATACTGCACGAAGAAGTTTAAGAACATACGGATGATGTAGATGAGAAGCAGTCCGAGTCCTGCAAGCACGATCAGTCGGTATTGGCGGTCGGGGATCAAATCGTTGAGCATCACGCGGGTGATGATGGGGTAGAGGATGGCGATCATTGCCATGAAGAATGACGCCAGCATATCGAGGGTGAAGATCAGCTTATGCGGTTTATAGTAGTGAAGAAATCGTTTGAGCATAGAGACACCTCACAGTTTGATATTCTTTTATTTTGAAAAACGCGAGAAAAAGCCTTTCTTCTCATAAGGCTCGCGGGTGATGCTGCCAACTTGATAGCCCATCGCGGTGATGGTAGCGCGAAGCGATTCATCCTCAATCGGTATTTCGGTGAGGATAATTGTTTCGTTTTTCTTGTGCGAGGATGTGACCTTTTCCACGGCAAAACGGTCGCGGATGGCATCGTTGACGTGCGCTTCGCACATGGGGCATTTCATGCCTTCAACTTGTACGGTGATCTGTGTCATAAAAATATACCTTCTTTGTTTCGTTTTTGGAATGTCCACTACCTTACAGAATAACACACTTTTTTCACTTTGTCAACAGCCACGATGGAGTGTTTGAAACGATCCGCTGTGACGCTTGACGCCTCATCCGATTTTGCCTGCGGCAAAGCCACCTTCTCCCACCGGAGAAGGCTTCTTGCTATTGTTCAGTTATTCAAACAAATATGAAGTTGTCTTGATGATGAGTAGATGCGTTTCTACAAAGCCTTCTCCAGTGGGAGAAGGTGTCAGCGTAGCTGACGGATGAGGTATCAAAGAAGCGATTTTAATTAAGAAAAAGGAAGGAGAAAAGAAAAGTTATCGTAAATGATACAAGTGCGATGGCGGCGCGGCGGGGAATTTGCAAAGAGAGCGGAAGTTTCCCCTTAAAGAGCGCTTGTGTTTGCATGATGACTGAAAGTCCCGACCAGCCGAGGGCAAGTGAGGCAAACGAAAGCGAGAGGGGCAGTCCTATTTGGGGCGCAAGGCTTGCGGCATAGCGCACTGCCGAGGTGGGTTCCAAAAAGAGCGTGACCCATTCGGGCAGTCCTGCGAAGAGAAGCGCTTTGGTGAGGACGGCAAAAAAGACAACAAAAGCCGAAAGCGACAGCATGGCGAGTCCCGCTTTGCTGACAGCATCGGCGGCAAGGGAAAGGTAAGAGGGTGATGCGGAAAGCGTTACGGTTGACGGCTCAGGGCGGCTGTTTTTATTCGAAAAGACGCTGACGAGAAGTGTGGCAGTTGTTTGTGAGACAAAGAGGATGACGGCGGCGCGGCTGTTTCCAAAGAGCGAAGCAGCTGTGCCAAAGAGAAAAGCGGCGCTTGCGTTGTTGGCAAGCGATGCCGAGCGGTGGGCATACCTACCCTCGCAAAGACCGGCTTCCCAAAGCGAGGCGGCAGCATATGCCCCGATGGGAAACCCGCAGAAAAGACCCAAACAGTAGGCGGGGAGAAGTGATGCTTGCAGATGAAGTGTTTGGGCTATTGTTCGCGAAAGCTTACCCCGACAGGGCAAAAGTGAAGCTGTTAACACAAATCTTGACAGCACCGCGAAAGGAAATAGCGCGGGGATGAGAGATCTTGCTGCAAAGGAAAGCGAATCTCTTGCCGCTTCTTCAAGCTCTGTATGGCGGAAGATGAGAAGACTGAAAAAAGAAAGAATCAAAACAAGCAAAGCGGTGCGAAAAAGGGTGTTTTTGGTTTGAATGATTTTCTCCTCCTTCGAATAGGTATGAATAGTACAATATAAGAAAAGAGAGGGAAAACTATGAATTTGAAGTTTATGAAATTGCCGAAAGACAACGAACGCATTCGGGACGCTTTTTCGCTTTCGGTGCTTGGCGAGCATGAGGTCTCGCTTGTGCCTTGCAAAAAGGTGTTGACTTATG
>JAFQNZ010000023.1 GCA_017395715.1 Clostridia bacterium
AGCTCTTTGGGATCGTATTCGCGAATATCGTGTCCGTCAAGCAGGATCCTGCCTTCGGTGGGGTCATAAAGACGTGTGAGAAGCTTTAAGAGCGTGGTTTTGCCCGCGCCGTTAAGTCCGACAAGGACAACGGTATCGCGCGGTTCAAGCTTGATATTGATATCGTTCAAAACCTTGCGCTCGGTACCGGGATAGGAGAAGCTGACATGCTCAAATTCGATCGTATGAGGCGCATGGTGTTCAGGTACTCTTGCTTCGGGAATTGACGGCACGATGGTTTTTTCCTCTTTCATAAAGAGGATCATGTTATCGATAAAGAGTGTGCCTTCGTAAATGGTGGCGGTGGTGGTGATCAGCGCGGCAACCGCCGAGGAGACCGAGTTCAAAGCGTTCGTGTACAGCGAATAATCGCCGATCTCACTGATGCCGGTGGCAATCATGTAAAAGAGAATACAGTTGAGCACCGACGTGCCGAGGGTGATAAGAATTTGCCAGATACCTTCGGCGCGGATCAGCTTTTTGATGCCTGAGAAATATCTGCCGAACACTTCGTTGTAGCGGCCGATGAAAAGATCCGAAAGGTTAAATAGACGTACTTCCTTGACAAGGTCTTTGTTGACAAGAACGCCCGAATAGTAAGACATCTGACGGCGGTCTTTCGAACGGTGGCGCATATAGAGAAAGTTTTTGCGGCGGAATATAAAGTTGACAACTGCCGAAAGGATCGAAAGCAGCACGAATACCACCATGAAAAGAGGAGCCATGGGGTTCAAATTGGGCAGAACGCCAACGAGTACCACAATGAAGGAGATCATGCTGATGATGCGGCTGACCATCGAGAAGGTAGCGTTCAGAATGTTGATGGGGCGCATACCCGCTTCGCGGTTGGCGTTTTCCATGCGCTCGTAAAAGTCGGGCATATCGAAGGAGGCAAGGTCGATCTCCTTGGCTTTTTGCATGATCTTGACCTTGATGTGGTTGGTGACCACTTCGCCCGAAATGCGTGTGACGATGTTATTGATCGCATTGACAAGGCTGTTAAAGAAGGTAAAGCCGAATTGCCACATAAGCGCAATCAAAACTTCATTGGCGCTTGCTTCGTTCATCAGCGAGGCGGTGATAACATTCAACAGATTGGCGGTTATGTATGCACCCAGAACGGGAATCACACCGTTGAAGAGCGCCATAAAACCCATCAAAAAGACAAGCGAGGGCTTGGCTTCCCAAACAAGTGCCACGGTATAGAAAAGACGCACGAAGAAAGTCTTGGTGATATTTTTTAAGTAGCGGGGTACTTCCTTGATGTTTTTGGGCTTGGGTTCACGAAGCTTGGCGTACATATCCTCGCGTCCGCCGGGCGGTCCGAATCCTCCGGGTCCCATAGAATCACTTCCTTTACATTTTGGCATAATACCATACGTAGTATTATACACCTCTTTTCGGAACAATGCAAGGAATGAATGAAAATTTTTTCAATATCCGAGAAAAAATATTGAACAAAATTGAAAAATTTATGTCAAGTGATAAAAAATATTTTTTTCTTTCGGGAAATATTGACTTTTTTTTCTTTTGTGCTATACTATTCCATGTCAAAGATGATGGCGTTATGCCAAAGAAGAGTAAAGATTCATTCGTTAAGTGTCCGAAGGACGGGGAGTTGCCGTCGGAACGAAAAGCGAAATCGCTTGCGGTTTGAGTCTTGCATCCCGCTTCACAAAACAAAAGAAAAGCTTTTTGCCTTCTTTATTGCTTTGGAAACGAGGATAAAGGAGGTATTTTTATATGAAAAAAGAAAGAAACAGAAATCATCTGCGTGTGTTGGTGTTTGCATCGATCCTCTGCGCGCTTACCGTAATTTTAGCGCAGTACGCTTCGATCAAGATCGGCTCTTCGCACCGCATCGGACTTGGCAGCTTGCCGATTCTGCTCGCAGGGTGTTTCTTTGGTCCTATTGTCGGTATGGCAGTGGGACTTGTGGGTGATATTGTGGGCTGTGCCGTGTTTTACGGGCTTGGTTCATTGATTCCGCTTGTGACGCTCGGTTGTGCGGCAGAAGGACTTATCGCGGGTTTTCTTGGTAAGAAGCTGACCAAACCCTCTCTTGTGCTGTCGGCTTTTGTGCCGCATATTGCAGGCTCGATGATTCTCAAAAGCATCGGTCTTTGGATGTACTACAAAACACCCCTTGATGTGCTTGTGTGGCGTGTTCCCGTGGTGCTTTTAGAAAGTGTTTTGATTGCACTGTTACTTGTGCTTCTCGGTACAAATCCCGCGATTCAAAAAGCTGTGAAGAGGTTGAAAAAATGACATACGAAGAAACGATTGCTTATATTCATTCGGTGAATTGGCGGGGAAGCCGCCCGGGGCTTTCGCGCATCACCGAGCTGCTTGACAAGCTTGGAAATCCGCAAAAGTCGCTCCGCTGTGTGCATATTGCAGGCACAAACGGCAAGGGCTCAACCTCTGCCATGCTTGATTCGATTTTGCGTGAGGCGGGCTACAAAGTGGGACTTTTTACCTCGCCTTATATTGAAAGCTTTAATGAGCGCATCATGTATGACGGTGCGCCGATCGCTGATGATGATCTTTGCCGACTTGTTTCTATGATCGCACCGATTGCCGAAGCGATGGCTGACCCACCTACCGAATTTGAACTGATCACGGCGCTTGGCTTTGTGTACTTCAAAGAAAAGGGCTGTGACGTTGTGGTGCTAGAAGTGGGCATGGGCGGAAGGCTTGATTCCACCAATGTGATTGAAGATCCCTATCTTTCAATCATCACGGGAATTGCACTTGACCACGTAGGCTTTCTTGGCGATACAGTGGAACAGATTGCTGCCGAAAAGGCAGGTGTGATCAAAGAGGGTGTGCCTGTTTTATACGGCGGGGAGATCCCTTCGGTGAAAGAGATCATCGAACAGACCGCCAAAGAGATAAATGCGCCTTTTTATCAGACTGACCGAACCTCTCTTACTGTAAAAAAAGCGGATTTTGCGGGCACTGTTCTGGATTATGACGGCATGAACGATTTGTTTTTGCAGCTTCTCGGTTTGTATCAACCTCGAAATCTTGCCACGGTGGTAACAGCGGCAAAACTTTTGACAACACGCGGACTTTTGATTTCCGATTCTGCCATCCGAGAGGGCATTGCCAAAACCAAATGGAAAGCGCGCTTTGAGGTGCTTTGCGAAAAGCCTCTTTTCCTTTTTGACGGCTCGCACAATATGCAAGGCATCGATGCGGCGTGCGAAGCGTTTGCCCATTATTTCGGAAATGAAAAGCTGTATCTTGTTACCGGTGTGATGGCAGACAAGGCGTATGACGCCATGGCAGATCAGCTTGTGCGCTTTGCCAAAAAGGTGTTTGCCGTAACGCCCGACAATCCGCGCGCGCTTGCGGCAAAAGACTTGGCTTCGCTTTACCGCGAAAAGGGCGTGGATGCCGAAAGCTTTGAGAGTGTGGCAGATGCGGTTTTGGCGGCGCTCTCACAGGCAGAGAAAAACGGCTATGCGGTGGCAGCACTCGGCTCGCTTTATATGTACGGAGAAGTAAAAGCAGCGCTTGAAAAAAATTATAAGACAGAATAAAAATTGGTTATTTTATTTCGTTTTTCGGTTGACATTTATGGGGGAATGAGGTATAATTTTCGGTGATGGGTAACGATGAGCCGCTCTCGCTGTATGACGAGAGTTTGATGGAAGAATGGCTTGCGGTCGTGGGTATGCGCCTGTTTGTCGAGCAGTATTTTGAACTGAAATTCGGTAGCGGCGATTTTTCCGCATATTCCGAAAAATCGGCGAAGAACCGCAAGATGGCGGCAACAGCCATCTTCAAAAACGGCTATCACTTAGCGGCACTCAAAAGAATCGCCGCGTCTAAAAGCGTTCCCGCATCGGTGGCTATGCTTGCCGATGCTACATACACGATTGAAACACGATAAAAGACAGGAGAAAAAACTATGTATCCTTTTCCGATCGGCGCAATGCTCGATTCCTTCCGCACCGATACCTTTACTGCTATCCGCAAAGCGGCGTCAGTTGGTGCTGTGGGTCTTCAAATGTATTCCACTACCGGCGAAAACTCGCCCGAAAATATGACAGTCACCCGTAAAAATGAGATCATGGCTACCATGCGTGACAACGGTCTTGTGTTTTCCGCTTTGTGTGGTGACCTTGGCTTTGGCTTTGGTAATGCCGAGAGAAATCCCGCGCTGATTGAAAAATCCAAGCGCATTTTGGAGCTTGCCAAAGAACTGGAAACGAACGTGGTGACCACGCACATCGGTGTGATTCCGAAAGACTCCTCGCACGATCGCTACAAGATCATGCAAGAGGCTTGCCACACACTTGCCGAATATGCCGATTCGATGCAGGCGCATTTTGCCATTGAAACAGGACCCGAAACGGCAGACGTTCTGAAGGGCTTTCTCGATTCGCTCGGCAGCCGCGGCGTGGCGGTCAACCTTGACCCGGCAAACTTTGTGATGGTAACGGGTGACGACCCCGTGAAGGCGGTCTATACGCTGAAGGACTATATAGTACACACGCACGCCAAAGACGGTATCAAGCTGTTTGACAAAGATCCCGAAATGATCTACAAGGTGATTGACGATGCGCTTGCTCATCTTGGCAAGGCATATCAGGAAGTGCCGCTCGGCAAGGGCTCTGTGGATTTTCCGAATTACATCAAGGCGCTTGATGAGATTGGCTACCGCGGCTTTTTGACGATTGAAAGAGAAGTGGGCGACGATCCCGAAAAGGATATCCGCGATGCGGTATGCTTCCTTAAGAATCTGACCGGCAGATAAACCAGAAAGGATACGATTATGCTGAATATTGCGATTATCGGCGTGGGTAACATTGCCGAAACACATATGCTTGCGTATCGCGCCAACCCCGAAGTGAATGTGGTGGCGTTTTGCGATATCAATCCCGACCGTCTTGCTTTTATGGGCGAAAAATGGGGTGTGACCAAGCTTTTTACCGATATGAACGAAATGTTCAAGGAAGTTCCCGAAATTGACGCTGTCAGCGTTTGTACATGGAATGCGGCACACGCGCCTTGCACCATTGCCGCCTTGAAGGCAGGCAAGCACGTGCTTTGCGAAAAGCCGATGGCGATGAATGCCAAAGAGGCGCAAGAGATGGCAGACACCGCCAAAGAATGCGGCAAGCTTCTGATGATTGGCTTTGTACGCCGTCACGGCAATGATGCCAAGATCGTGAGAGAATTTTTGGATTCGGGTTATTTTGGCGAGCTGTATTACACCAAGGCGACTTATCTGCGCCGCAACGGCAACCCCGGCGGTTGGTTTGGCAATAAAGAGCTTTCGGGCGGCGGTCCCCTCATTGACCTCGGTGTGCACGTCATTGACCTTGTGCGCTTTATGCTCGGCAATCCCAAGCCTGTTTCGGTGTACGGTGCAACCTTCCAGAAGCTGTTTAACAGACCCGATATCAAGTGCGAAAAGGAATATCGTTCTACGAGCGAACTAGAGAAAGAAATCTGCAACGTAGAAGACTTGGCAAGTGCCATGATTCGTTTTGACAACGGTGCGGTGCTTTCGATTGAGGCGGCGTTCTCACTGAACATCAAGAAGAATGAGGGCAAGATCGAGCTGTTCGGCACCAAGGGCGGCGCTAAGATGGACCCCAAACTTGAGCTTTACAGCGAAATGAACGGCTATATGACCGATATGTCGCTTTCCGGCATTGAAACCGCGCTTGATTTTAACGTGATCTTCCAAAACGAGATCAATCATTTTGTCGATTGTTTACAGGGAAGAGCAACCTGCATTGCGCCTGCTGAGGACGGCGTGATGCTGATGAAGATTCTTGACGGTGTGTATGAATCGGCAAGAAGCGCTCACGAGGTCGTGATCGACTGATCATTGGAGCATACACGCGGCGGTTCGGGCGTATGCAGACGCCGTGTGATCAAAATATAATACTTAAAGCGCCGTCTGATAGGATCGGCGGAGAAATGGAGCAAACAATGACAAAGCTTTCTGAACAGTATTTGACCTTTGACAACAGCGAGGGGTTGATCGATGAAAATCTTTACAACATGATCATCGATTGCTTCGACAAAAAGTACAAAGATATCTGCGACTTCTTCAACTATGGAGAACTTCTTAAGACTTCGATCGTGCCCGCGCCCAACTATAAAGGCGTTGCCGCTACTTATACCGAAACCGGCAAGGTGATCATGGGTACAAAGTATTACGAACAGCATAAGTTAGATGCTGACAGCTTGATCCACGAGTGGATCCATGTGGCTCAGCGTTATCCCCAGTTTGAACCCGGTTGGCTCACCGAAGGTCTTGCAGACTACGGCAGAGAAAAGTTCGGTGTTTACAACAAGGAAGCCGGATGGGCGCTTCCCAAGTATAACCCCAAGCATCACTATACACAGGCTTACCGCGTAACCGCTTCTTTCCTGATTTGGCTGGAAGATAATGTGGATAAGGACATCAACTGGAAGCTCAATGACCTTCTCAAAAAGGGCGCATATACCGATAACTGCTGGGTGGAATTCACCGGCAAGACGGTGGATGAGCTGTGGGACGATTACGCAAAGGCTAACAGCTGATTTAGAAAAAATAATGCTCTGCTGATGCAGAGCATTCACGCGGGCGTGGCGGA
>JAFQNZ010000187.1 GCA_017395715.1 Clostridia bacterium
CGTTTTTAAGCGTCCGCCGAGACGCGTGAAAAATTCTTCAAAGATCTTATGGAAAAAACTACCCACATCCATACTTTCGAATTTGCCGCTTTTTTCGGGAGCAAGCTGTAAGGAATAGGTACAGTGGTAGGAAAACGGGCAAAGCACAAATCTGTCCATCTTGCTTTGCGAGAGCGGTATTTTTTTGCCGAAGAGCGAGCGGGAAATGTTTTCCGACAGATTCTCCTCGCGCTCGGCAGTCAAAGCCTGTGTCAAAGCAAAATCGGCGTAGGAAGGAAGTCCTTCGCACGACAACGCGTAGCCGTTTTGAACAGCATACATAAAGATATCCGCTCCGCCGTAAAGAAGCGTTTCTTTGGGGAGCTTGTCATAGTCCTCCGCCGCACGCCCTTCAAACAGCGCAAGCGTATCCTGAAAGACAGACGAGGGGAATTTTTCCTTTCCTGCCGCATCACGAAAGGAAAAGGTCAGCGTTGCCGATTGTTTTGCCGAGGTCACACTGCGGTAGAAAAACAGCTTTTCGTCTGCAATTTTTCGCTCTGCATCGGGTGAGAACGAGAGCCCCATCGCGGCAAGCGCTTCTTTTTCGTCATTGTCAAAACAGCCCGATTCAAAATCGGCAGAGGGAAATTCGCCCTGACAGAGTCCCATCACATACACATGGCGAGTATCGGATTTACGAAGCAGCTCGGCAGAGCCCACCGTCACCTCGTCAAAGCGTGCGGGAAGTCTGCCAATATCCGCTTCCATAAGAAGTGCCGACAACAAACGCCCGTATTCGCGCGAGGTCACCGCCATATCGCCTGCCACCTCCACAAGCTGATCGAGTGAGGAAAGAAGCGAGTCGTAAAGAAGCGCATACTCTTCCCTGTCAACATTTTTTCCGAAATAGGAGGATGTAAGCTCTGCGTGCTTTGACAAAAGCTCAGGAATCTTCAAATCGAACAAAAACTTCACAAGCGCTTCGGAGACACTCTTTACCGTGGCTTTCGGCGTAAAGGCTTCAAAAAACCTAACCAAAGGGGACACCAGCGTTTCCCGCAGCTGATTGAGTGTGAAAAGTCTCTCGGACGCCTCCTCGGTAAAGGTGAGCGAAAAGCCGCTTGGGTTCATCTGCCAGCCATAGCTGTCATACCAACGCTTGCCGCTGATTTTCCACAGAGAGGCATATTCTTCAATCGCATCGCACTCTTCAAGCGAGAGTCCCGAAAGACCGCAACGCATATACGATACCATATCCTCAAGGCGAAAATGGTAGTTCACAATGTCAAATGCCGCAAAGAGCATACGTACAAGCGGCAAGGATGTCACGTCTTTTCTTGCCGAAAAGAAGTACGGGATCCCCGCCCCTTCAAGGGCGGCATCTAAAATGCCGAGATAGCGGTCGGGGTTTCGCGTCACGATGGCAAAATCACGAAAGCGCGCACCCTGCATCACGCGCCGCATGATGTCACAGGCGATAAAGCGCGCTTCTTCATACACACCGGGGCATTTGAGAAGGCGGATACCGCCCTCCTCGGGTGCAAGTTCGCAAAAGACATCCCCTTGGACTTCTTTTTGCCAGATGTTCTTGGCAAAATAGTCGATCTCGCTCTTTGAGGTTTCTTCTTTAAGTGTCTTTTCTTTCACTGTCAAAGACGCATCGGATGCAAGAGAGCGCAGTAAGCGGTCGGTTTCTTTTAAGCGAAGAAAGATATTTCGCCTGTCGTTCTTGTCATACGCCAAAGTCGCAAGCAGCGACTCGGCTTCGGAAAACATCACGCGAAGAAGGGCGGTTTCTTCATAGGTAAAGCCGTCAAATGAAACCAAAAGGATATGGGTATCTTTGAAAAAGCCCTTGTTTTCGGCAATTTCCGCCGCGCGCCACACATCGTCCGAAGCATCGTCGTGCTTTTCGTGCAAGATATTATGATAGGCGGCATAAAGCAGCGCAATATCCGAAAGCTTGTTTTTTAATTTTTCATCGATCTCTTCCTCTGCTGCTTTTTCAAGCTGCTCGGGCAAAACGCCGTAAAGCTTTAACTCCTCCACCGTGGCAACGAGTAAGCGAAGCATGGAAAGATCATCGGAGGACACATTTTTGTATTCTTTCAGCACAGGCGCAACCGAAGAAAGCGCGCGCCACATCACCACGTATTTGGCTCCCTTTTGGATATAGTGGTAGCGAAGCCCGCCAAAACGGCGGAAAATGCTGTTGGCAATACGCCTGAAGGAGGAAACCTCCATCTTTCTTGAGCAGTTGAGTTCACAAACAAGCTTTTCCGCTTCGAGCACCTGTTGTTCAGGCACCATCACAAGCGTTTTTTCAGCTTTTTCGGCATAACGGGCGAGAAGCTCGCGCAAAGCATCCTGCCCTCTGCGTGCATTTTGGGTATAAAGTAAGGTCAACATAGTAACAACCTCATAATTCAAAATCAACAAGCGGATGTTGCACCGGCAACATCCGCTTGTACTGTCGGATTCTTCAATCATACGTCGGAAGAGATGATATAGTCCGCACCGTAGCGGGCAATAAAATCCTTGCGTCCTTCCAGATTGTCGCCGAGCATCAGATCAAACATTTCAGCCGTCTTCTGGGCATCCGATTCGCAAACGCGGATCAGGCGGCGGGTAGCGGGGTTCATGGTGGTCTCCCACATCATGTCTGAATCGTTTTCGCCAAGTCCTTTGGAGCGCTGAATGGTATATTTTTGGTTTTTCTCCTCAAGGTCTTTGAGGATGTCTGC
>JAFQNZ010000188.1 GCA_017395715.1 Clostridia bacterium
AAGTGATTTTGACCCTTTTCCATTCAAACAGTATGCGAAAATAATAAAAAAATAAATTAAAAATTTTTGGGAGGAAACCATGAAACATTTTAAACTCATTGTGCTGATGTGTCTTGTTGTGTTGATGGCTCTGACCGCCGTTGCGTGCGGCGGCACTGAAACGCCCGGTACAACAGCAACAACCACTCCTGCAGCGGATGTTATAACAACACCTACCGCTACCGATGAAACCACCCCCGCCGCAACGACCCCCGTGGAAACAACACCTGCTGTCACAACACCTGTTGTGACAACGCCCGATACAACTCTTGGGCCGGTTCCTACCTCATTTGCTTCCATGAAAATTGGTGAAACGCCTATCTCTGACTACACCATTGTGTACGCAACGTCACCGTATGAGGCTTACGCCAAAGACAACAGCAAAAAACAGTATTTCCCGGTTTATGACTTTGATCATGAAACTGCAAACCGTCTTGCTGACTTGATTTTTGATCTGACAGGTGTTCGCTTGAATGTTGTTCAGGACACCAAGTCCACCGAAGTTGCCAACGAGATTCTGATTGGTAAAACCAATCGTAGCGTTTCGAGCAGTGGCCATTTTGCTGGCTTATTTAAGGATGACTACGTTGTGAATGTAGTTGGTAGCAAACTGGTTATCCGCGGCGGTGAATTCGGAACCACATGGCACGCCATTGACTATCTTGAAACACGTTTTGCCGCTAAGCTTGCGAAGAGAGAAGTAGATTATACTTTTGCAAGTGGTTTCTTGTACAAGGGTAAACATCATATTACAGTAATCGGCTGCATTGGTGACAGTATTACCCAAGGTGTTGGTGCTTCCGATCAGGCGTTGCTTAGTTATCCTGCACAGATGGGCAGACTTCTTTGGAAAGATGCCATTGTTCAAAACTATGGTAACAGCGGTTCTACCATGAGAGATGACCTTGGCGATGCTTATACCAAGAGAAATTCTTTTATGTATGCGGTAGGAGCTGCTGCCAACGCTGATATCTTTACGATCATGCTCGGAACCAACGACTCGAACCGTGACCAAGCTTGGTCTGATGCCGATAGCCAATCATACAACGAAAGTTGTCTTGGCATTATGAAGGCACTCAAGGCAAAGAACCCGGATCTTAAGTTTGTACTTGCCAACTGCCCCGCATATTTCGGTAGCGCTAACTTTGGTAGTCTTCAGGTTTTACTGCTTCAGAAAGCGCTTGTTTCGACTGCAAACGATGCGGGATATCCCACAACATTCTTCGATACTTACACGGCTACCAAGACGCTTAGATCTTACTTCCCGGACTCGCTCCATCCTAACGATATGGGTCACTTGAAGATGGCAGAAGCGTTTGCTGAATATCTTCAGACTCTTATTACCCCCGCAACCAACGAAGCAAAGTAATTTGTTGTTAAAAAACGCTCTGTGCCAATATTGATCGCGCAGGGAAGTTCCTGTGCGATTCCAAAATTGTAAGAGTTTAATAAAATAAATTTTATTTTTGGAGGAAACCATGAAGCATCTTAAACTCATTGTGCTGATGTGTCTTGTTGCTTTGATTGCCCTTACTGCAGTTGCTTGCGGTGGCGCCGAAACAGCCGGTACAACAGCAACAACCACGCCTGCAGCAGACGTTGTAACAACACCTACTGCTACAGCTGAAACCACTCCTGCAACCACCACGCCTGTTGCGACCACCCCTGTTGTAACCACTCCCGCAACCACCACGCCGATTACCACAGAGACACCGACCTCGTTTTCTTCTTTGAAGATTGGCGAAACTCCGATTGCTGATTATACCATCGTATATGCGAAATCGCCTTACGAAGTTTACACCAAGATTGCAGAGAAAAAACAGTATTTCCCGGTTTATGACTTTGATCATGAAACCGCAAACCGTCTTGCTGATTTGATTTTTGAAGTGACCGGTGTTCGTTTGAATGTTGTTCAGGACAGCAAGTCTACCGAAGTTGCCAATGAGATCCTGATCGGTGAAACCAACCGTACCCTTACAGGCGGTGTGAAGCTTTCCAATTTGGCTTCTGATGATTATGTTGTGAATGTTGTTGGTACCAAGCTTGTGATCTGCGGCGGTGAATACGGTACTACATGGCATGCCATTGACTATCTCGAAACTCTGTTTGCTGAAAAGATTTCCCAAAAAGAAGTTAACTATTCGTTTGCAAATGACTTTGCATACGAGGGCGAGCATCACCTTGTTGTTATTGGCTGCATTGGTGACAGTATCACACAGGGTGTTGGTGCTTCCAACCAGGCTATGTTCAGTTATCCTGCTCAGATGGGCAGACTTCTTTGGAAAGATGCCATTGTTCATAACTTCGGTGACAGCGGTTCTACCATGAGAAATGACCACGGTGATGCTTATACCAAAACCACCCCTTACCAGAATGCGGTAAACGCAGCTTCTACGGTTGATATCTTTACCATCATGCTCGGAACAAATGACTCCGACAGATTCAGAACTTGGACAAACAGCGATACTGAAAAGTACAACAATGACTGTCTTTCTCTTATGGAGACACTTCAAAAGAAGAATAAGGACGTTAAGTTTGTTCTTGCCAACTGTCCTGCATATTTCGGTGGCGGTTCTTTCGGAAGCACCAAGATGAGACAGGTTCAGGATGCCCTTCTTCCCATTGTCAATGATGCGGGCTATCCCACTACGTTCTATGATACCTACTCGGCCACCAAGACTCTTAGATCTTACTTCCCGGACACGCTCCATCCCAACGATATGGGTCACTTGAAGATGGCAGAAGCTTTTGCTGAATATCTTCAGACTCTCGTTACGCCCGAAACAAACGAAGTAAAGTAATTTGCTGTAAAAAGCTCTGCGCAATTTTTGCGCAGAGCTTTTTTATGTTTATCGGGAACGCATAAAGCACAAGTGAGAGCGAATATATTGGGTTTGAGAACGATATACGAAGCAAATGGGGGTGCCATGAAACAGTATAAAGGTCTTGATAACGAAGCGGTGGCTTTGTCAAGAAAACAACATGGAAGCAATCGCTTGAAAGGCAGAAAGAAAGCATCCTTTTTTCAAAAATTGCTATCAAATTTTTCTGACCCCATTGTGAGAATATTATTGGCGGCACTTGTTATCAATGTTCTGTTTACCCTGCAAAACATGAATCTTTATGAGTGTTTGGGAATTGTACTGGCTATTTTGGTTTCGGCTCTTGTGTCAACGGTTTCGGAGTACGGAAGTGAAAATGCATTTGAGAAAATGCTTGCCGCAGGGGAACAACAAAGAGCGTATGTTTACCGAAATGCTAAACTTCTTTCACTTCCGATTGACGATATTGTGGTAGGAGATTTTGTATTACTTAGTGCCGGAGAGGCTATACCTGCTGACGGGCGGTTAATGGAAGGCTTTGTTTCGGTCGATCAATCTGCTCTGAACGGCGAGAGTCGGGAGAGTAAAAAAAGACCGCTTTCCTATACAACGCCGCGTACTCCCGACTCCGAAAACAGAGTCTTTCGCGGAAGTCTTGTGACACAGGGAAGTGCTGTTATGGAAGTCAGTGAAGTGGGAGAGAATACATTTCTGGGCGGTGTGGCACAGGATCTTACCTTGGATACCAGAGAAAGCCCCATGAAACTGCGTCTATCAGCCCTTGCCAAAACGATCAGCCGTATTGGATATGTGCTTGCGGCTGTTGTGGCGTTGTCTTATCTATTTGGCAAAATTGTAGTGGATAATGGGTTTAGTTTGGCGTTAATCGCAGAGAATTACGGAAATCTTCACTCGGTGCTTTCGCTGTGTGTGCGTGCTTTGACACTCGCGGTGACTGTGGTTGTGGTAGCAGTGCCCGAAGGACTTCCAATGATGATATGCGTCGTTTTGTCATCGAACATGAAGCGAATGTTGAATGATCAGATCCTTGTAAAAAAAATGGTGGGAATCGAAACGGCGGGAAGCATGAATCTGTTGTTTTGCGATAAGACGGGAACGATTACCAACGGTGTTCAAAGCGTGGAAGGAATCGTGCTTGCGGGTGGAGAATGGATTGGGGATTATAAAAGAATAACGCGTGAAGCGGTTTTTCCGTATTTGATAGCCAACGCTGTTTATAATACCGACTGTCAGATTGTGGATGGCAAAATAGCGGGTTCCAATGCCACAGACCGTGCCATCGTGTCTTTTTTTGCCAAAGGTACAGAGCCGCGCGGGGCGGTTTACGGCGGGATTCCGTTTCATAGCCGTTATAAATATTCTGCTGCTATGCTGTCTGACGGGAAGGTTGTGATCAAAGGGGCGCCGGAGGTGCTTTTTCCGTATATGGCGTATGCTTTCAATCGCGCGGGAGAAAAGGTGGCTTTTGATAAAACGGCGCTTATGAAAACCTACCGCACACTTACCTCGCGCTCATCGCGTGTTTTGGCGGTGGCTTTGGCTGACAGGATGCCCTCCGCTCTCGGATTTTCTTCACTGACTTTTGTGGCACTGATCGCCATTCGCGATACGGTACGAAAGAGCGCCTATCAATCGGTAAAAACCTTGCATGATGCTGGAATAGCGGTGGTGATGATGACGGGAGACGGACCCGATACCGCACGCTCGATTGCCAACGAGGTGGGTATTATTTCGGATGCCGGAAGACAACTGGTTTTGACAGGCTCGGAGCTTGCCGTCATGACCGATTCCGAGGTGGCGAAGATTTTGCCGCATCTTGCCGTGCTGTCAAGAGCGTTGCCGCAGGATAAAACAAGACTTGTCCGTATTGCGCAGAGTCTTGATCTTGTGGTGGGCATGACAGGAGACGGGGTGAACGATGCGCCCGCTCTCAAACTTTCGGATGTTGGCTTTGCCATGGGAAGCGGTACCGATATTGCCAAAGAAGCCGGTGACATTGTCATTTTGAATAACGATATTTCGGCAATTGTCAAAGCTGTTTTATACGGTAGAACGATTTTTAAGAGTATTTGCAAATTTATTGTGTTTCAATTGACAATGAATCTTTGTGCGGTGAGTGTGACTTTGATCGGACCGCTTTTAGGAATTGAAGCGCCGATTACCATTATGCAGATGCTATGGATCAATATGATCATGGATACGCTTGGCGGGCTTGCATTTGCGGGCGAAGCGCCCACACCCGACACCATGACGGAAGCACCCAAAAAACGGACAGATCCGCTTTTGACA
>JAFQNZ010000189.1 GCA_017395715.1 Clostridia bacterium
CTTGAATAACTCACCGTAGAGGGCGGCAAGCTTGCCATGACACTCCCTGCCAAGAAGATCGTGACGATTGAACTGAAATAACAGAAAAAGGAGTTTCGCAAAAAAGCGAAACTCCTTTCAGCTTGAAGACAAAGTCACCGAAAGGTGGCTTTGTTTTTAAACAAAATTAGGATTTGTAAAATGCAACATAAGACACCTCATCCGTCATCCTTCGGATGCCACCTTCTCCCGCTGGAGAAGGTGGCACGAGCTTGGCGAGTGACGGATGAGGTGTCGGTATTGTTTCATACGACACAAAAAAGGATCTCGCAAATCGCAAAACCCCTTTTATCTTCACTCTGAAAGGAGTTTCACAAAAAAGCGAAACTCCTTTTTGATTGCAAAAGAACAAGGACAAACGCGTAGAGGAGGATACCGTCCTCCCGTCAAGGACAGAAATTGTGATGTCACGGCGTAAATTGTAAAAACAAACAAAAAAAGTGAAAAAAATGTGAAAATCCCTTGACTATTCTCTGATAATGAAGTAGTATGAGTATAACAAATTCAATAGAGAGGTGTATATCATGTTCTGCCCTAACTGTGGAAAACAGATTCCCGATAATTCTGCTTTCTGTCCCGAGTGCGGCAAAGCCATGGGCGCAGCGCCCGCTCCCGAACCTGCTCCCGTAGCTACCCCCACCATCCCCGTTAGCAAAATCAAATACTTCACCAAAGTTGCGCCCCAAAATAAGCGTATCCTCGGTTATATTGCTCTCGGTCTCGGTATCCTTTGCATCCTGTTCGTCTTTCTGTCTGCCGACAACACCGTAAACGGTTCGTACTTCGATCTGCCCATCGTTTCGATTTTTGGTCTTAACGACGACGAATTCGATCAGATGGAAAAAGAGCTCGACGAAGCCGTAAAGATTATTGAAGAGGCAGATGATGAAGAAATCAAAAAGATTTTAAGTAATATTTTAGAAGTTCCGATCAGAGAGATTAAAGACCCGGAAGGCCAAAGAGATGAAATTCTTGACCTGCTCACCCCTTTTTCGCTCAACAGCGTTCTTGTGCTGAGTGAAGAATACAGCATGGGCACTTCCGAAGACTGGGAGTTGATCAGCACCGTGATCACAGGCATTTGGGTCATTGCCGCCTTCTTGATACTCCTCACCGCACTTGGCGTTTTCTTCATGAAAACCTGGATCATGGTTCTTTCCTACATTCTCGGCGTGCTCTTTATCGTCCTCACAGGCGGTCTTGTGTATTTCATTCTGGCAACAATTGCCTACATTGCCACCGCTGTACTCTTCTCCAAGATGAAGCGCCATTACAAGGCATACAAAGCAGCTTGCGCACTGGGCGAGTAATCAAGTGAATATAAAAGAACCTCAAAAACGAGGTTCTTTTTGTTTATATAACATTGGGTTTGCACAAAACTTGTAGGGGTCGACGTCCTCGGCGACCCGCTTGACAATCAATTATGATATTACAATATTTGTTTGCTTTTTCGGGTCGCCGAGGACGTCGACCCCTACAAATCATCGCAATTTCATCAATCAAGCCACGGTATAATATCATCCTTTGTTACGACACCGCAAAAACCACCGAGCATCGTTTGATACTCGGTGGTTTCGTATATACCATTATTCAGAAAGGATCTTGCAGACCTTTTCAAGATTTTTGCGAATTTCAAGATGCTGCGGGCATTTGTCTTCGCACACGCCGCAGTCAAGACAATCGGCAAAAGTCTTGCCGCCGCGGCGGATATAATCGCGCATCATGTTCTTGGCGTGGTCCTTGAGACCGTACACATTGTAGTAAGTCCAGATCTCAAAAATACGGGGAATGTTGATCTCCGCAGGGCAAGGCTGACAGTATTTACAGCCAGTGCAATAAAGCTCGGAGAATTTTTTGATCTCTTCCATCGCAAGGCCGAGCTGTTCCCATTCTTCTGCGGAAAAAGCGGTATCGTCGGATGAAACCTTGACGTTTTTCTGCACCATGTCGAGATTCTGCATACCCGAAAGCGCACAGTTGAGGTGAGGGTTGCCGAGACAGAACTTGAACGCAAGCTCGTAGGTTGAGATCGAAGGCTTGCCTGTGAGTTTGGCATACAGATCGGTAGGCGCAGCAAGACGGCCGCCGCCCACAGGACCCATGGCAATTGTGCCAAGACCCTTTTCGTTTGCGTACTTGATCATCTCTTCGTTCGAACGGTCAAGAAGGTTGTATTGGCAAAGAAGAGATTCCATCTTCACGCCGCGCGCTTCTGCGGTTTCAATTATGTACTTGATTGCAGACGGATGATCGTGGAAGGAGAAAGAAATGTGACGAATGAGGCCCTCTTCCTTTGCCTTGGCGGCAGCTTCCAAAAGATTTCCGGCAAGCACTACGTCGTCAAATGCGCCGCGATTGAGCGCCCAAAAATGATAAAAATCAATATGGTCTGTGCCAAGACGGGTAAGGCTTCTCTCAAGATGCTCGCGGTAGTCCTTTTCAGTCATGCCCTTGTCGATGGGGCATTTGGTGGAAATGAGGATCTTGTTTCTGAAATCCTTCACCGCATGACCAAGAGCCGTTTCGCTGTTGGAGTTGCAGTAATAAGGCGCGGTATCAAAGTAGTTGACGCCGTTTTCGTAGGCATAGCGGATCATTTCATCAACCTTGTCCTGGTCAACAAAATGCTTCTCATCCTGCTTGTATTCGGGAAAACGCATACAGCCAAAGCCAAGCGCCGAGATTTTCTCACCGGTTTTACCAAAATCACGATAGTTCATAAAGAAAAATCCTTCCTTCATCGTTTTTTCATTCTATGAGGTCATTATAGCACGCCGCATTTAAAAAATCAAGAACCGATGCAAGATAAGTTTAAAAATTCAAAAAGCTGCCCTTGTAGATGACTTTGTCTTTTGTTTTTGGATACGGACACAATTAACCAATCAAATATTATTTGTTTGTCAATGCCCTCCTCATCCACCACTGCCGTGGTCCCCCTTCTCCCCCGGAGAAGGCTCTGACGGAAATGCTTTTTTATTTCATCAAGTTCTTCCAACTATATTTGATTGCTTAAAAGAGTGTCTATGCCAAAGCCTTCTCCAGTGGGAGAAGGTGGCTTTGCCATAGGCAAAGTCGGATGAGGTGTTTTATTTGGAAACGTATAAAACTTCATTTCGTTTAAAAAAGACAAAGCTACCTTTCGGTGACTTTGTCTTCATTCTGAAGCCAACCCGCGAGGTAGCTTTTTGGTTATCACTTGTTCTGCAACAAAATCAGCTCGGAGAACTGATACAGGCTTCCGCTGTTGAAGTTTTTGGTAACGGTCAGTTTATAGTGCTGATATGCAGCAGGGTTTTCGATCACGAAAACATCCGAAACGGTTCTGATCTCTTTGGGAAGATTGCCCTTGGTCACGGTCGAGATCGCCACCCATTCCTCACTCTCGCTGTTTCTGGCGTAGATCGTCCACGCATCGGGGTTACGGTCAAGGGCGTCATTGGCGGTAGAAATGGCGTAGGCCTCCACGCGCACAGGTTCAGTCATGCTCCAGGTCATAGTCACCGATTTATCCGACGCCGTGGGGCTGACGCACCACTTAGTCGTGATATCGTTATCGAGTGCAAGCTGAACGCGGTTCGATTCTTTCATGCCCTCGTCGCCGTCAACTGTACTTTGGTCAATCTTGTCGTAGAGGGTGTTGTAGTTGAGAAGCGGATCTTCTCTTTCGGGCTCTTTGGGCAGCTCGGGCGCTGTGCCGTAATAGGTCACCTGCGCGCGGACCGTGCGCTCAAACTGCATCTTTTCGCCATCAACCTTGGCTTCGCTTTCGGCAATAATATATTGGCTGTAGGCATCAGTATCGGTGATCACAAGCTCACGGAAGCCCCAGAAGGATTCCTTGGCGGTATCCTTGAAGTAAGCAAAGTTACCGGTCTGGGCAATTGTCTTGTTACCCCAAGCCTCACCGAGTTCAATAATGGCTGTCTTGTGGGTGTGTCCCGAGAAAAGACCCTTGATGCGATCGTTTTCTTTCACAAGCTTTCTGAATGCGGCGCTTTCTTTGGCGGTATCAAAGTGATGCGCCACAAGATACACGTCAGAGTCGGGATAGGTTTCCATCAAGCCCTTCACGTAGTCAACGTCAACGCCGGTGTAAACGCCGTCGTGGTTGACCTTTGGGTCAAGATTGCCCGCAAAGGTGTCAAGGCAAATAAAGAGTGTGCCGCCCACAAACATATATCCTTGGCGGTGGTTGCCTGTCAAAGCGGTCCATTTTTCATCCGAATACTGCTCGTGGTTGCCGGGGAGGACAAAAACAGGAATCTCGTCGGGAATCTGAGAGAGATATTTGTTAATAAAAAGCTTGGTTGTGGCTCTGTCTTCGCCGTAGGTGAGAACCGAGCCGCCGCTGATCCAATAGTCAAGCGAAATGTCGCCGTTGATAATGAGAAGATCGATCGGCTTTTCGGCGTGTTCCTTGGTGACAGTATCCGCCCAATGCTCCATACGGGTGCGGTAGTCGGTGCTGTACCATTGCTGCAGGTTGGTGCAGTGAATATCCGACGAAATAATCACGCGAAGATCGGGATCGGGATCTTGCGGTACGGGACTCGGCGTGCTTTCGGGCGTGGTTGTTGGTGTGGTGACCACGATCGTAATCGGTGTTGTGGCAACCGTTTTCGCAGGGGTGGTATCCGCCTCAGTTGCCGCAGGTGTGGTTTGTGCCGTGGCTTCAGGCGTGGTGACTGCTTCTTCGCCGCAGGCAGAGAGTGTCAGACAAAACAGAAACACCGTTACAAGAAGCAGAACAAGGATCGTTTTTCTCGTCATAAATTCATTCCTCCGAAATAAATCATGTCAAAAGACACTATGTTGCTATAATTGTAGCTCATTATTTCGAAAAAGTCAATATTTTTCGAAATGCAACTGTAAAATTATTGACTTTTCCACCCAAAAAAGGTAAAATAAAAATACAAATATGATCTATCCCGCAAAGGAGTGTACCATATGAAAAAAATATTGTTAAGCCTTGTCATTTTCACCGTTTGTCTTTGGCTCTTGGCCTCCTGCGGCAGTGAAGAAACAACCACAACAAACAGCCAAAGCAGTAAGCTGCCCGATCCCACCCCCGAAAGTACGCTTGTCACCACGGGTGAATCGGGACAAGAAACAAGCCCCGCAACCACCGCCGCGACCAAACCGACAACCAAGCCACAAGACAGTTCAAAAGCGCCGTTTGGCACAACCACGCCAAGCAGCACGCAAACGCCTACCCTGCCCGACTATCCGAGCAATCTTTGCCTGAACGATCTTGACAAAATGGCAATCAAGCTTTTGGCGTTTGAAAAGCCGGACGCCTTTTCGGGCAATGTCGGCATTACCTATGTGTTCAACGACAACGCCGCCGACCTTGACCAAAGACTGCTCGATGGTATGCAAAACAAAACCGTTTCTCTCGCTCTGCGTATCAACGGCACGCTTTACCCGATCACTGATTATGTACGATCCGGTGTGTACCTCAGCTTAAATGCCGAAAAAGCAGGCGCGATGTTCGTTGCAGGCGTTGCTTATTCGGTTGCGCTTGAATTTTACGATACGAACGATTCCCTCATCTGCTATTCACGCAGCGAACTTGTCGCAACACCCTTCAGCACCAAAAAAACACCAGAACGAAAGCCTTTGACAGTCACCCTGCCCACCGAGGGTCTTAACAAAGTCACCGTCAACCAAAACTCGCTTTCCACAGTTGGCTTTGAAATATGGGCAGACAGTAGCGTTGCCAATCTCTTTGACGGCAATACAAGAACAAGATTCGGTGCCACGGCTCAGGTAACCGTTCCCACCGTTTTCTTTAACCTTTCCCAAAACGAAACGCTCACCTACTACACCGTCCACACCGCAAGCGACGCCGCCATGTATCCCGAACGCAATCCTCTCGGTTGGCGCCTTTACGGCAAGATTGGCGACATGTGGATGCTTCTTTCCAAAGTAGAAGACACAGCCACCGAGGAAACAGGTCTGAAAGCCGAAAACGAAACAGGCTTCTCTTACGCCATTGCCGCACCGTTTGCCTGCAGCGAATACAAGATCGAATTCGTCTTTTCAAGTCCCATGGTGCAGCTTGGCGATATCACCCTCTACGCCACCAAAGACTTCTCAGCTCCCGCCCCCGATCCGAATGCGGGAAGTATTCTGAACAACAGCCAAGCCGTTCTTTCTTCCTTCCGATTGATTTCCGAGTTACAAAACCGCGTGGGCGTTGTGTATTATCTCCCGACAGGCTCTACTGTCGGTAACACCATCCGCGCAGGTCTTGACCGTGGCGAAATGTTCGCCACCGTTACCCTTGACAAAACGGTTTATCAAATCATTGATCATGTTTGGAACGGCGATTATCTCTATCTTGATCTGCAGTCTGCCGGCGCACCTGTTTTTGCCAATGTGATCTATCAAGTCTCGCTTGGTATTCACAAGGCTTCCGGCACAAGACTTTACTACACCAACGCGCAGTCCTTGTCCTCACCCTATGAAACACCCAATCTGCCCGAACGAATCGGTATGAACATCACGCTGCCGCAAGGTCTCACGCAGGTAAGCGTCAATACCAACTCGGTCAAAACAGAAAACATCGAGCACTTTGGTGATGGCGATCCGAAGCAGCTCTTCGACGGCGACACCAAAAATTCCAAAATCGGCGGTACGCTTGCCGAGGGCACCTTCACCCTCACCTTCTCGTTAAGAAGCCAAGCCGCACTCACCTACTACACAGTCTATACCGGCAACGACACACAATCCCATCCCGAACGCAATCCTCTCGGCTGGCAGCTCTTTGGTAAAGTGGGCGAGGAATACGTCCTCCTTTCGGATATCCGCGAAACAGGCGTCGCTTACAGCGGACTTGAGGGCGTAAACGCCACCCCGTATTCCTACAAGATCGAAACACCCACCGCTTGTAAAGATTACATGATCATATTCGACACCAATTCCATGTTCCAGCTCAACGAAATGATTCTCTACACAGGCACAGGCAAATAAAAACAGAGAAAAGCCACATCCTGCGGGATGTGGCTTTGTTGTTTTCATGCTTGCGTACCTTGCAGAGCGATGGGTTGCGCGAGATGTCACGATACTTTTTTGATTCACTTTTCTTGTTTTTTGAAAAAATATCGATATTTTCTATCAACGCTTGCGATATTCACGGGGACAAACCCCAAAATACGCCGAAAAGGCAGAAGAAAAATAAGTAAAAGAAGAAAACCCGTTCATTGCGGCAACTGTCTTTAATGGGAGATTACTTGATGTCATATAGCTTGCCGCCATGATCAAGCGAAAACGGAGAAGATACTCCGCAAACCCAATTTTCATAACACGGTGAAAGTAAGAGGAAAAATAACCGGGCGAAAGACCCACTGCATCGGCAACGCGGGCAAGGGTCAGCTTCATGCGATAATGCTCACGAATATATAGAAGCGCCCGGCGAATGATCGCATCCTCCGAATCCATTGTCAATTCCTCGCGCTTTGGCAAAGCATTAAGCGTTTTGATCAAACGAACACAGATAGATTCGATCTCGTTTTGCACCAGTACCGCTGTGAGCGGTGGAATCGGATCAACCGCTTCTTCGGAATAGTCTTTCTTCATGTTCTGAAAAAGAGACAAAAAGCTTTCGTACTGTTCACCTTCCGCCAAAAAGCAAAGCAATCTTCCTTGGCGGTAAAGGGCATCTGCCACCTCTGCCTTCAAAAGATTCTCACGAAAGATCACATTGTAATAGCGTAAAAAGTTACCCTTGGGAACAGAAAGCGAATGATAGTCGGAGGGTGTTGTCAGAAAAAGAAACCCACGCCCCACCGAAAAGGAAGCACCGTTAACGGTATATACCCCTTCGCCGTCATACACATAAGACAGCTCGTAAAAATCATGAAAGTGATATTTGCCGTCAAAAATACCATTCCCCTCGGTATAACAATCCCATATCACAAAATCATCCTGTCCGAGAAAACGTCTGCCGTCAAGCACGCCGAGCTCATAAGTATTCATATCTCTTTCTCCTGTTCTGCTTCATGGTTTTATTATTCCACATTGGTTGCTTTTTGTCAATAGTTTCGTTATTTTTATATTTAACAATGAATTTTACGATTTTTTCATTTTTCATTGAAAAAGCAAAGAAAGTATGCTAAGGTAAAAGTGTAAAATTCTTTTCAAGGAGTCTTTTATGAAAACGAAAAAAGCCATTCAACTCACCCTGTTTGTCTGTATTATCGTTGTCCTTCTGACACTTATGGCGACACTCGGCGTGAATGCGGAAAACGCCAAAAACAGCCATGCGTTTAACGGCATTCACATCACAAGAGAAAGCATTGCCGTGAAAGAAGGAGGCAGCTTTGCCCTCAAGCTCCGCAAAATCAACGCGGGGAATGCCAAAGAGGTTTACACCAGCGAAAATCCGATGGTCGCCACGGTCAGCGACACGGGCGAAGTGTTTGGTATTGCCGAAGGCGAAACCACCGTCACCGTCACCAAAGGCGAGTTTTCCGACAGCGTGAAGGTCAGAGTGACCAAGAATGACCCGGCAATTGAAGAATACGAACACACCGCCGAGCTTCTGCGCGACTTTTTAGACCTTCGTTTCGGTCTGTTTTTGCACTTTAACAGCGCCACCTATGAATTCGCAAGCGGTGGCGACTGGGGTGGCAACAGCGGCGAAAACCACACCTCCGCCTTTGATCCTGCCGTTTGGGATCCTTCTCAGCTCGACTGCGAAGGCTGGGCAAAAGCTGCCAAAAGTGCCGGCATGACCTTTGCCGTTCTCACCACCAAGCACCACGACGGCTTTAATCTGTGGGACAGCGCTTACACCGATTACGACGTGGGAAGTGCCAAAAATACCACCGACGTGGTCAAAGCCTACACCGACGCTTGCCGCGCCGAGGGCATTCAACCCGGTTTGTATTTCTCCATGCTTGATATCAAGCACAAGATCACCTCACGAAGCTGTTCTGCCAACGATATTGAGTTCATCAAAGCACAGCTCACCGAGCTTTTGACAGGCTACGGCGAAATTCCTTTCATCATCTTTGACGCCTGGAATGCCTATTGGGGCGGCCCCAACTACACCCTGTTGCCCTATGAGGAAATCGTCAACCTCGTCCACACCCTTCAGCCGAATTGCCTTGTGATCAACATCAGCTGTGAGGCAAACAACGTGCATTCGCAGGTTACCATGTTTGAAAGCGGCGCGGGACAAGGCGTGCCCGAATGGTTCGACAACGTCAACATCTCCTGCAACACCCCCACAAGTGACTGGTTCTACGATAAAGGCACGCTCAGCTCGATGAAATCGGTCGATTGGGTACTGAAAGAAAACATCAGCAAATTCCGCGATTCGGATACCGTCTTTATTCTGAACGCCTCCCCAAACAAAAAGGGCAAGATCGAAACGGCATTCACGAAGCTTCTTTCTGAGGTCGGCAAAGGATATGCCAAAACGGCAGACGTTAACAAGATGCCCGACCGCTATCTTGCCGATTACGACTATCACAACAACCTTCTCTTCCACAAAGATTTCGCATCGAGCGGATATGACGGCAAAGCCTCTCCGGGGCGCGTTGCCGATGGCTACTGTGACAAAGACTTCGAGCATGAAACCGCCTATAAATCCAAAAGCGGCATGACCTATCTGACAGGCGACATCGGCTACAAGACATCCCTTGGCAAGCTTTACGTGCATATCAGTTCAAGTATGACACAGTCTGCCGCCGACAAAACCCACATCTTCCTTTTGAACGAAAATCCCGGCAGAACCACCTACAACAAGCTCTCCAACAGCGAATACGTCAAAACCTTGAAGCTGACCGATGGGAACTTGACCGATAACTGCTACACGCTTGATTTTGAAGGCGCAAAAGGGCGCTACGTTGTCTTTGTCCTGGAAGGATCCGGCTCGTTCTCTTTCAGCGAGATCATTCTGAATCCTTACACTTTGAAAGATGATGCTGCCCACTCTTTGAGAGACAAGTTCGAAACGGTTACCACCACTGTCGGCAAGCTCCCCACCCTTGACGAAAAAGCCTACTTCATCGCGGCAAACGGCGCGCTTGTGGAAAAGGCAATCACTTGGAATACCAAGAACCTTGACCTTTCCCAAGCAGGCAAGACCACTCTCTACGGTACTACCGACGACGGCTGTGAGCTTACCATGCCGATCCGCGTCATTTTGGAAGATCTTTACACCGAAGTACCCTCTGTCAGCGTAACGGCGTCTTCGATGTGGAGCCAGGCAGAACAACTCGGTTGGGCGCATTCGCGCAATCTGATCGACAAATCGGGTCTTGACAAAAATGCCGCCAGCATCTTCTTCAGCACGCACGACAATCCCCATAACGGCACATCCATGTGGCACACGCGCGAGGGCAACAAAACAGGCTGGCTGATCTTTGACCTTGGTAAAGTTTCTACCGTGAGCAACGCGCTTATTTGGAATCATAACCAAGAGGACGAGCCCGACCGCGGTGTGAAAACCATGACGGTATATTACACCGATAAAGCAAGCCCCACTGACAGCGATTGAATCAAGATCGACACCTACACGCTCACAAGAGCGCATTCTTCTGCCGATCAAACCGCCACCGACTTCATTTCGTTTGGCAAGATCGAAGCGCGCAAGATCAAATTTGATATCACAGAAAACTACGGCGACCCCTCGGTAACCGGCCTTTCGGAGGTGATCTTCTTTACCGCCCCCGCAAGCGATACACTTGATTACGCCGCTATCTATGCCGCTATGACAAAGCTTGATATGCTGAGCCGCTTTGATTACAGCGAAAGCAGCTACTCTGCCGCCAAAGCCGCCTATACCGCCGCCGAAAGCGGTGTCAAAACAGCCAAGACCCAAGCCGAGCTCAACACACTCGCCAAGGCACTCAGCGACGCGATCACCGAAATGGAAAAGACCTACAGCAAAAAAACCATCAAGTCGCTTTCCTTCAATCTGACAATGGAAGCCGGCAAATCACTTCCCGAAACCGTCACGGTCAGCTTTACCGACAGAACCACACAAGAAGCACGCGTGGTTTGGAATATGCTTCCCACAGACCAAGTAAACACCCCCGGCTCGTTCGACCTTGCGGGCAGACTTGAAGGCACGCCCTACACCGTCACCGCATACATCAAGGTGGAAGGCGTTTCGGATGCCTCACTTCGCACCATCGTGGAAAGCTACAAGACAATCGAACTCACCTCTTACAGCGAATCCACCCAAAGTGCTTTTGTGAGCGCTTTGCAAAAAGCAACAGCACTTCTTGAGAAAACAAACAAAACACAAGAGGAAGTCAATGCCGCCAAAGCCGAGCTCACCGCGGCAAAATACGCGCTGAAAAAGACTTATGCTACCGACAAACCCGTGGTATCACCGCCCATCACCAACACACCCGCCACAAGCAACACGCCTACCACAACAAACACACCCAGCACAAGCGATACGCCCTCCACAAGTGATGCACCGGGCGCAATGCAACCGAAAGAAGACTCGCTCTCTGTCGGATGGATTCTTCTCATCATCCTTGGCGCGGTTTTATTCTTTGGTCTTGGTGTAGGTGTCACCGTCTTTATCATGAAAAAGAAAAACAAGTGAGGTTATGATGACAAATCTTGAACAAA
>JAFQNZ010000190.1 GCA_017395715.1 Clostridia bacterium
ATTTCTTCGGCGAGGATTTCTTTGTCGCCCGTGACTTCCAAATACTTTGCCACAGCGAACGGCAGAAAAAGCAAATCGTCGCTGATGCGCGTGCGCACGCCTGCTCCGATCTCGTCCTGTGTGTGAAACGGATGCCACCAGTGCTGCACATCCCCTTCTTTATACTGATGCGATGCGGCACGCAGAATCTGTTTTTTCAGAATGCTTTCATCATAGTACAGCATTGCCATGCCGTCTTGAAGCTGATCGCGAAATCCGAACGCACCGCCCGATTGGTGGTAGCCTGTGCGGGCAAGCATACGGATGACATAGACTTGGTATGGCAAAAGCGGTTAACCATGACATCAAGCTCGGGAAGGGGAAAGTGAAACTGAAGCGGTGCGAAAAGACCGCGGTAGTGTTCGGCATATGCGAGAAAGCCCGCTTCGATGGCATCGGTGTTATGATATTTACTGCGGATGGCTTCGTATTCGGTGGGGTTATCTTTCGAAAACACACCAAACAGAAAGCCCTGCCGTGTACTGTCGCTGTTATCGTGTACGGGGGAAAGGAACAGCTTTTTATTAGATAGATGATCAGAAAGCGCACTTTCAAAAAAGACGCTTTCGCCGTCTTGGTAGCGCTCGATCGTATGGCGGTGGATAGACGGCAGGGAAAAAGAGGGTGTGACGTGATAGCGAAGCGTCATGTTTTCGGGGAGTGACGCCATGATGAGTTTGACAGGCAGTGACAAATCCACGCCGATTTTGACAGAATAGGGCTTGTTCCCGATCGTGCCGCGGTAAACGGCCGCGCCTTCTGCGTATTCCACGGTGTCTGCCATGGCGCAAAGATCGTAAGACCGACCTTTTTCCTCGGCAAGGATCCTTTCATTTGTGATGTCATTCAACAGATCGTCAGACGGCTCGCTCAAACGGCATTCCTTGGCGTTCACAAGCCACGTGTAGCCGGGGGATGAAGCGCTTACGAGTGTGCCGAAGGTTTCCGATGCGTACACAAAAGAGCGTGGGGTATCCACCTCTTTTTTGATGACGGTGAAGCTGTCTTTTCGGAAATACCCGCCCGCAACGCGAAGTGCGCCTTGCGGTATATCGAGTGGCGTCGCGTTTTCCGCTTGGGTGATGGCAGACACAGTCTTTTCCTGTTTTCTCCCTGTGATGCGGTAGTAAATCTCTTCGGGAGAGGTGTTTTTGTCAAGTGGCAAATACAGACAGGAAAGAGCGGCGGCAACGGCAATCACCTCGGGATCGCTGATGAGAAAAATACCGCCGCGCTTGCCGAGATATCCGTTTTGCCCCTCGGCGGCAATGAGCTGCCCGATCCGCCCCGCGATGGGTTTGTGGTAGCTGTCCTTTTCGCGGCAGAGGAAAACAAGATCAATGATGATGCCTTTTTCGCGGAGCAGACGGTGGAGTTTCAAGAAAATGGATACGGTACGGTTGATGCCGTCGGTCTCTTCTTCGCAAGGTGCAAGGGCAAAAATGGGATGGTCGCCCGAAAGGGATGCGCGCCACAGCGTTTTGACCGAAGTGCCGTGCGGCGGGGCAATTCCGCTTTTTTCGGGAAAAACGAGGGCAGAGAGCAGAAGCTCGGCGTATTTCATATCGGGGCGGTCTTCACCGAGTGAGCGGAGCATTCGCCGTGTGACGGGGCGCAGGCTTTCTTCGATTTCATCGCTGATGTTGCCGCCTTTTTTGCGTGCGGAAAGAATGGCTTCTTCGGCTTCACTGCGGCTGTGTCCCAGAGAGATCAGAAAATCGGCCGACGCTTTGCCCATGCGCGGTGTGATCTCGCGGCGTATCACGCAAAAAGGAGACAGAGTTGCGCCACGCCGTGCAGGCAGATCCTTTTGTGAAAGCGCGAGAAGGTCTTTCTCACCGTAACCGAAGGGGAGAATATCCTTGCGGCTGTCAAAGGATAGCTTGCCTTCGGCTTCGCAAGAAACGGCAAGCCATAATTCCCCCTCGTTTTCTTTACGTCGGCGGCGGAAGAAAAGAATCTCGTTCTCTTCGGAAAAGAAAGCCTCGATCGAGAGCGCGCGGTAGAAGGGATGCGAGAAAAAGGCATTCGGTGAGGTTAAGATCGGCTCAAACACAAGCGTGGGCGAAAGAGCGGAAGATGCCCCACTTGCGCGAAAGGAAACGGCAAACAGATTCTTTTCCCCGTGCAGAGTAAAGCTTGTTTTGACGGTCAGTTTGTTTTTGGTTGTGGTAAAGGTGGCGTGTGTTCCCGAATAAGAAAAGAAATCGGGCAGGGCGGCGTGTGCTTCTTGGGAGTCGGCAAAAACAAGAC
>JAFQNZ010000003.1 GCA_017395715.1 Clostridia bacterium
CAAGCAGAAGCGTAGGCTCATCCTTGTCAAGCATCTTTTCTGTCAAAGCCCCGCCAAGCACATCGCTGCCGATGAAAGCAGAGGCAGACGGTAAAACAGTAACCGTTTCACACAAAAGACCAAGATCTTCCCCCGCCAACCGCTTCGTCTCCAAAAATACGGGCGTAAAGGGATAGCTCCCCATGCCGCGAGGAGATACACCGCAAAAAATGTGAAGCATCGTGGGGTTGCCTGCAACAGCAAGCTCCGAGATCTTTGTGTCACAAGACAGACCCACTTTTTTCAAAAGCGTTTCGCATAGCAGCGAAACCTCGGCAAGCAAAGCCTTTTGCATCGCTTCAAGCTGCCCTGCCTCGCAAGCAGCAATGCGGCTCATGACATCCGCGCCGAAACCGGACTGCGGGTTGAGAACCGAAGCCGTGGCAACCACCTTTTTTTCGTTCTTTTCCACAAGTGCCGCCGCAAGCGTGGTGGTTCCGATATCAAGTGCTACGCCGAATACGCCGTTCTTATCAGAAATCCTGTTTTGATCTTCCTCGATCACAAGCCCGCTCCCTGTGACAGTCGGCAAGGCAATCACCGCACCGTCCTCGGTGCAAAGCGCACGGCAAGACAGAATATTGCCGTTTTCATCCGGAAGAAGTGTCTGTGTCGGATCAGAAACCGACGCCAAACGACCGCCAATCAGTTTTACCGTACACTTGCCACAAATCCCCTTGCCGCCGCAAGGTGCCGCGAAGGTGTGCCCATTTTGGTTCAGATAATCCGAAAGCCGCATTCCTGCCGCTTCACTCGGCACAACAACAGTGTTTGGCGTCATAAAAAAATCCCCTTTTGCGAGTATATTTCAAGTATAACACCATGTCAAAAAACTGTCAAGTAATAATATACAAATAGAAAAAAGTCAGTCAACCCGAGTAGGGGTTGACTGACTAGATAGATTATTTTTGAATGATGAAGTAATGTGAGACCTCAAGTACCGCGGTATTGGAAGTTTCTTCACGCACAACAACCGTCAGAGCGAATATGCCTTCGGAGAAAGAGCTGAGATTTTGAATCTCAATCTCTTTTGTTCCGCTTTCCAAATCCTCAGACCAGGCGGTTGAAACATATTCCCCGTCACTGTTCTTTCGCATCAGAGTAACGGTAGCTGTATAGCCTTCTTTCACTTCGGTTTGAATCGACGCTTTGATCACACCGCTGTTCATATCGTAAACGCGCGAATCGCCGTCAACCGTAATGAGCGCAGAATTCTGCGCCTTTTCAACCGAATGCAAAGTCATCGTTGCCCTTTCAAGCTCAATACCGTTCATAGGAGCTGAACCTTCGTACGCCGCATAATAATACAGTGCAAACGTATATTCCGCTGTCTTGAACATCTGCGAACGAAGAACGATCTTAAAGTCACTTGCGTTTCGGTTCAGTACAACAATAAAGCTTCCGTCATCCAGCCGCGTGTAGGTTTGCGACTTGGTCTGACCTTCTACCGTTTCAATGACTTCAATGGCGGCATCGATCGGCAGCTTGGTTTTGGTCGCATCGTCGGGAATCAAAACGAGTGCGACTTCTCTGTCATTCCACTTGGAGGCGTTGTCTGTCTTTTCTGCGTACTGCATCTCAATCGACGCGCTGTTTTGATTGACCGCAGGCTCACTGAACGTGGGTGTGATTTCCTTCAAAAGAACCGTAGCGGCTAGATTCGGCAATTCGGGCGCGTATTGGCTGTCGTTGTTCGTTGCCGTAAACCACATCGTAAGTTCGCCGTTATCCATGTTTTCGGTATCCGAAAAATCAACGACAAACTGGTACTGAAGAAGATCATTCATAGCGAGCGTACCACTTCCGCCGCCCATCGGCTGAAATTCGCTGATGGCGATCACGGCAGTGGGTGTTGTAACCGTTACGTACCACAGCTTATGATCCGCCTTGTTGAGCATGATCAACGTGGTTCCCACGGGAAGATTGCGGTTGAAACGAAGCGAAAGATCGGTATATACCGCGCTGTCGAAATACTTCACGTCAAAATACGCAGTAAACGCGGAATTGTTGGCGATTTCGGTTTGAACGCCTGTAATATCGTCAAATCGTTCGTTGGGTGCCACACTTGGCGTTACCGTTGCCTTCTGCTTTGCCCCCTCAAAGGCAATGGTAATTTTTCCTTCAACCGTACCTTCAAAGGAGATAATGGTATAGTAAAACTCTCCGGGGCCTGCGTGAATCTGAAAATGCGTTGCAATCTCATCGGAAGAAAGCTCTTGATCGCCTTTTTTCAGCTCGCCCGTTATGGTCGCTTTGTACGCGCTTGTCAAATAAAACGCATCAAGCGGCGTGCTGACAAGTCGAACCGCTTCCCCTTCACCGCCGCCAACCGGCAATGTAGAAGCAAATCCGTCACCGTTCACAATGATGATCTCGATCTTGCCTTCATAAATGTACTTCTGATCCGAAACGACCTCACTTGAATCCAAGTAGTTATCGTTTCCGGGATAATACGCTACAACGTAGTAAAGCGTCCAGGATTCATCAAAATCGCTGAAATTAAGATTTGTTTGCCAAGCAGTCGGAACAGAATCGCCATCTGCTTCTTTGTGAACCAGCTGATAGTGAATCTGCGTTCCTGCATCACCCATTACACGGACAGGAGGGTTAACCGTCAAATTACCACCGCTTGCCTCAAACGTGGGCTTCTCGGGCGCTGCCTGCGCTTTCTTGGCAATATTGTAAACAACATAGAGCGGTAGTCCGTTAACCGTTACCGTTGCAGTGTACTCTCCTGCATTGATTGGCTCGGTAGCTACGCCCGTGTAGACGATAGAAAGATTCTGAAACGCGTCGATCATGTTTTGAGTAAACTCGTCGTGGCTGTGGGTAAACTGAGGCGTTGCAGCGTGCCGCTGTCCGTCATAGACCGCGCCGCTTGGCGCTTTTAAAAGCATCGTAACGGTATATGCACATTGACAGGTACAAATGACCGAATCCGAACCGTTTTGTTTGAACACAAACTTAACCTGCTCGGTATGATCACATTCATCCCATACCGCGTACA
>JAFQNZ010000191.1 GCA_017395715.1 Clostridia bacterium
ATTTATCGAGTCTTTGTCCTGCATCGTTTTTCTTGATTTGGATGATCTGCATGGCAAATGCCTTCCTTGTTTTTAGGATAAAGAATGGTGAATTTCACAAAGAGAAATTCACCATTCGTGTGTTTAATCGGGGAAAGATACCTTGCGGATATCGGCGCCAACGGCTGAAAGCTTGCCGACAATATCGTCGTAACCGCGCTCGATCAGAACGATGTTGTCGATCACGGTAATGCCTTCGGCGGCAAGAGCGGCAATGATCACGGCGGCACCGCCGCGAAGATCGACGGCACTGACCTGTGTGCCTTTCATGGGAGCGCCGCCCTCTACAATGGCGGTTTTGCCCTCCACAAGGATGTGTGCGCCCATGCGCATGAGTTCTTCCACATAACGGAAGCGGTTATCCCACACACCTTCGGACACGTAGCTTGTGCCCTCTGCCTGACAGGTGAGAGCGCAGATCTGCGGTTGCATATCGGTGGGGAAGCCGGGATAGGGGACTGCCTTGACCATGATGCGAGACAGCGGCTGTGCGGGATCACGGACGATTTCGGCATAATCGTCGCCGATATTGACCGTAACACCCATTTCCACAAGCTTTGCCGTGACAGATTCCATGTGCTTGGGGATGATGTTGCGGATCATGACTCTTCCGCCTGCGGCGGCTGCGGCCACCATGTAGGTGCCGGCTTCGATCATGTCGGGAATGATATCGTATGAACAGCCGTGGAGATCTTTTTCTCCGCGGATCTTGATGGTGTCGGTACCTGCGCCTGTGATGTGCGCGCCGCACATATTGAGAAAGCTGGCGAGCGCAACGATATGCGGCTCTCTGGCGGCATTTTCAATGATGGTTGAGCCTTCTGCGCGGGTGGCGGCAAGAATGGCGTTGACGGTAGCACCAACCGAAACGACGTCAAAGAAAATATGGTTGCCGTAAAGCCCTTCTTTGGCATAGGCTTCGATGTAACCGCCGTTAACGTCGGCATCTGCTCCAAGCGTGCGGAAGCACTTTAAGTGCTGGTCGATCGGGCGCGTGCCGAAATCGCATCCGCCGGGGTAACCGACGTGCGCTTTGCCGTAACGGCCGAGCTGTGCGCCCACAAGATAATAAGAGGCGCGCATTTTTTTGACCACATCGAGGGGAAGCTCGGCGTACGGGTCAATCTCGGTTGTGTCGATTTCGGTGGCATCACCGTTATGCACACAGGTTGCACCAAGGCGCTTGAGGATATCGAGTGTCAGGTTGATATCGCTGACATCCGGGAGATTTTCAATATAAAATTTTCCGCCGACAAGCACGGTGGCAAACAGAATCGGCAAAGCGGCGTTTTTCATGCCTGCAATGTCAATTGTACCGTACAGCGGTTTTTTGCCGCAAATAACTATTTTTTCCATGGGATACGCTTATCGCTTCTTTGTGGTTCCTGCGAAACTCCTTTGTCAAAAACTTAAGAGAAAAGACGGATCGTGGGGAATTTGGCGTATGTTTTCCGCTTTCAATGCACGGCGGAAAACATACCTTTGAAACTGTTTACAGTATAACACGAAACTGTGAACAAGTTGTGAATAAATGTGAATTTCGGAAAATATTTCTGACTCTTTTTTTGGCAGAAAAAACAAGTGGCTCATGCCGTCTTTTCGCTTTCAGTATATGCGGCTTTTGAGAGAGTGTTTTCAGTCGAGAGAGCCGTTCTTTTGGTAGTATGCCACGGTGAGATCCACCACAAGACCGTAGCTGGCAATGCCTTCTTCCACGCCTTGTATCTGCTGGTAGGCGTCATTGATCGTTCCCGTGACGGTGGCGGCGGTGCTGTTTTCATAGGGCTTGAAAAATTCGTTGAAGGCGAGGATCTCGTTAACAAGCCGTTCGTCCGCGCGGGCATAGATCTCTTTAAAAAGATCGTGATCGGCGGCGTGCAGGGCGTTGACAAAGTATTTGAAGATTTCATAATAGCCGCTGTAGCGGATATACGGATCGTCGCTTTCCATGGTGACGAGAAATGCCACAAAATTCGCTTCATCCTCGCGCGCAATGCCCCGTTGGTGCGCCATTTCGTGTGCCATGGTGAAGGGTAGGGTGCTGTCGGGAAAATGGGTGTTGATGTTTGCTTCTCCCGTCATATAGGTGTAAAGCCCCGACATATGCGTGTAAGTCAAGGCGCGGCTTAACAGAATCGGCTTGACGTTTGAAGAAAGATCGGGGATGAAGTCATACTTTTGAGCGATGATTTCGTAGGTCTTGTTGAGTTTGTTGTTTAAGGTATCAAGATCATATGGCATGACAGAGCTGCCGTCTTCGCGGAAAAAAAGCTTATCCAGTTCCTTTTCGGCTTGCTGTCTCACTTCGTCGGCGGTTTCGAAGAGCTCTTCTTTATCGATCTTGTTTTTATCGAGGGCGAGTTCTTTATCGATTGTTGTGGTGAAATAGGACGTACCAAGGGTAAAAACGAAGAGGATATACAGGGTAACAAACGCGCCAAGAAGCGAGGAGAGATAGTAGCGAGAGGGCTGGGGGTCTTCTTTTTTTGCAAGCTTAAACGAGACCACCATGCCGAAAATAGCAAGCGGAATGAGGATGAGAAAGAGGATCTCGGCAAGCGAAAAGGGAAGAATACCCGTGATTTTGGCAAGGAGAAAGCGTACTGCCTGTGCCGGGATGCGGTTGACAAAATCAGCAAATGCGGGAAGGAAGATGCTGAGAATATGCACAAGGAGCGTAACGGGGAGCAGCATCAGCACGACGATGGTGTAGATCGGGCAGTATTCATGCCATTTTTTGAAAAATCGTTTAACCATGAAAAAATACCTTCTTTGTGGTGTGAAAAAAGGGAGCGGTAGATTTTTATCGCTCCCTTTTGTGTGTGATTACTTTACCTTAACTGTCCAGCCGAGGGTGTCTTCCACAGTACCCCACTGAATGCCTGTGAGGGTGTCGTAAAGACGCTTGGAGATCGTGCCGATCTCGCCCTTGTTGATCACGTGCTTCACGCCACCGTCGTTGAGTTCGCCAATCGGGGAAATAACAGCCGCAGTACCTGTGCCGAACGCTTCGTTGAGTCTGCCTTCAGCGGCAGCAGCAAGCACTTCGTCAATGGCAAGACGGCGCTCGGTGACGGTAAGCCCCCAGCTCTTCAAAAGCTCAATGGCCGAAGCGCGGGTAACGCCGGGCAGAATGTTGCCTTCGTTAAGTGCAGGTGTGATGACTTCGCCGTCAATGACGAAGAAGACGTTCATCGCACCGACTTCATCGATATATTTTCTTTCAATACCGTCGAGCCAAAGTACCTGTGCATAACCCATGGATTCTGCCTTTTCCTGACCCTTGAGGGAGGAGGCGTAGTTACCGCCTACCTTGGCGTAGCCTGTGCCGCCCTTGACAGCGCGGACGTATTCGCGCTCGATGCAGATCTTAACCGGATTGATGCCGCTGGCATAGTATGCACCAACGGGCGAAAGAATAATCGCGAAGAGATAGGTGTGAGAGGGATGCACGCCGAGTCTTGCATCGGTGGCGAAGATGAAGGGGCGGATGTAAAGCGACTTGCCTTCTTCTTCGGGTACCCAATCGGCATCAACGGCAACGACTGCCTTGATGGCTTCGAGAATGTCATCGGGATCGACCTTCGGAATGCACATTCTTTCGTTGGTGTTGTTCATTCTTTCGATATTCTTCATGGGGCGGAAGAGCTGAATGGTGCCGTCAGCGGTCTTATACGCCTTCATGCCCTCGAACATTTCCTGGGCGTAGTGGAATACGGCGCAGGCGGGATCAAGGGAGAGAGGACCGTAGGGAACGATGCGGGCATCGTGCCAGCCCTTTTCGGTGGAGTAGTTCATCAAAAACATATGGTCGGTGAAATACTGACCGAAGCCGAGTTTATTATAATCGGGTTTTTCTTTTTTGTTCTGTGTGAGTTCGTAACGGATGTTAAGCATAATGCGTCCTTTCTGAAAGGTGCGTGAGGCATCTTTATGTCCTTTTGTTTTGGTGTAACTTATATTATAATACGCTTTCGTGATAAAAACAAGACGTTTTTCTAAAAAAGTAGCTTATTTTTTTGCCGGGAAGAAGAAATTGAGCACATCTTTGATGTGAAGATCCCACCAGCCCCAGCCGTGGTTGCCTTGGCTTTCTTCATAGGTATTGGCAATCCCGAGGGTGTCAAGGTGTGCTTTCAGCTTGCGGTTGGAGGAAAGAAGAAAGTCTTCGGTGCCGCACCAGAGGTACAGATCGGGGAGATTTTCTTGTTCGGCGGCGAGGGTTGCCACATGGAAAAGGTCATTTTTGCTGCCGCGGATCTTGTCAAGATCGCCAAGCGTTGCATACCAATGCGCTTCGCTCATCAGGTTTTTGCTCTCGGCATAGGCGGCAATGTCAAAAGCGCCCGAAAGGGCTGCTGCGGCGCGGTAACGCTCGGGGTAGGTAAGAGCACATTTCAAAGCGCCGTAACCACCCATCGAAAGGCCGGCGATGAGGTTCATGTCGCGCTCTGCCGACATACCCTTGAAAAAGCTGCGGCAAACGGCGGGAAGTTCTTCGGTGAGATAGGTAAAATAAGCGCCGCCGTATTTCATGTCGCAATACCAGCTTCTTTCACAGTTGGGCATGACAACGGCAATGCCGCGCTCGGCAGCGTAGCGCTCGATGGAGGTGCGGCGCTGCCAGATGGTGTGGTCATCTGAAAGGCCGTGCAAAAGCCAAAGGGTAGGGTAGGTTTCGGCACTTTCGGTCTTCATGCCGATCAAATATCTGCTTTTTTGGGGAAGGATCACGTCGGCAGATACCGCCATGCCGAGTACGTCCGAGTGAAAATTCAAATGGATCAGAGCCATAATGCAGTCTCCTTGTGAGTTGGTAAATTTTTTTTAGTTTATTTTACTTATTTTAACACAAAGTTTTATTTTTTTCAATGTTTTTTGAAAAGAAAATGATTTTTTCGAAATTGCCGTGCCTTGACAGAAATACCAATATGTGATACAATGAAATTAGATAAACGTTAAAAAAAATCAACTCTAAGTCATCAACGGAGGAAACGATATGAATAACAATTTAAACAACACAAGCTATTCTTTTACTCTGAGATCAAGCGATATCAAGCGTTTCGTGGCCTATGTGATCGACTGTGCAATTTCTGTTTTTATCGTTGCTGTTGTAGTAGCATTTCTGCGCGAGTTAGAAATCGAAGACACTACCAATCCGGTTTTTCTTTTTTCACGGTGTTTCGTGGTAGTTTTACTTTTTAAGGATCTGATCGGTATAGGAAAGCGACTTATGCATATCCAAGTGATAAGTTGCAAAACCGGATGGAAAGCCAAGTGGTATCAACGGCTGTTCCGTAACGTGACTTTGGTTTTGATGCCGGTTGAAATTATCATGATTCTGCTTGGTCGACCGCGACTTGGAGATCAGTTGTGCCAAACTGACGTTGTTCTTCGTTGATCACCATAATAAAAAACTTGTGAGGAATTTCTTTTGTTTGCACTCCAAGCCCCCGAGATTCTCGGGTGCTTTATCGTTTGGCGTTATGAGGCACCAATTCCTACAACCGGCTTTGCGAGTATGTGTACGACGGTGAAGGCAATCAAACGCAAACGCAATAAAGCAAGAGAGTATATGTCATAAACTGACGTGTGCTCTCTTTTTTTGTTATATCAAACGCTATGATTATGATTTTTGCGAAATTATTGAATTATGTATTGAAATCGGCGTTTATTTGTGCTATTATAATTGTGTATGTGATTTTATGAGGCGGTTTTATCCGCCGAAGAAAGAGGATCCTATATGACAGAACTCAAGAAAAAGATTGCTGAAGAGGTGGCGAAGCTTTCAGGCGGCGCGGTGGATGCTTCTGATATTGCGGCATCTTTGGAATATCCGCCCGATGCGACTCTTGGCGATCTTGCACTGCCTTGCTTTAAGTTTGCCAAGGTGATGCGTAAATCTCCCGTGATGATTGCAAAGGATTTTGCGGAGCGCCTTTCGGTTGCGGGTGTTGCCAAAGCGGTGGCAACCGGTGGTTACCTTAACTTCACCATCAGCGGCGAATATTATGCCGAAGTGGTGAAAAAAGTGCTTGAAAAAGGCGAAGATTACGGTAAAAACGAAGACGGCAAGGGAAAGGTCTGTGTGCTTGACTATTCCTCTCCCAACGTGGCAAAGCCTTTCCATATCGGTCACCTCGGCACGACTGTGATCGGTCATTCGCTGAAAAAACTGCATGAATTTTCGGGCTACACCTGTGTGGGCATCAACCATCTTGGTGACTGGGGCACACAGTTCGGTAAGATCATTTGCGCTCTGCGCCGCTTCAGCTCGGTGGAAAGCCTTGAAACGGCGGGCATTGACGACCTTGTGGCGATCTATGTGAAATTCCACGAGGAAGCCGAAAAAGATCCGTCTCTCAATGAAGAAGCGCGCGCTGAATTCCACAAGATGGAGCTTGGCGATCCCGAGAACATTGCGATCTGGAAGAAGATCATTGCGATCTCTCTTGCTGAATACAAAAAGACCTACGATCTTCTCGGCATTGAATTCGATTCCTACAACGGCGAAGCCTTCTATACCGACAAGATGCAGGAACAGATCGATCTGATGCGCGAGAAAGGTCTTCTCACGATTGACGACGGCGCAACCATTGTGAATTTGGAAGAATACGGTATGCCGCCTTGCCTGATTTTGAAGCGCGACGGCTCGACGCTGTATCCCACCCGCGACATTGCTGCGGCGGTTTACAGAAAGCGCACCTACGATTTTGACAAGTGTATTTACGTGACCTCCTCGGGTCAGAGCCTTCACTTTGCACAGTGGTTCAAGGTTGTGGAAATGATGGGCTACGATTGGGCAGACAAGCTGGTTCACGTGCCTTACGGCACGCTTTCGATCGGTGGTGCCAAGCTTGCGACTCGTACCGGCAACGTCATTTTGCTGCGCGACCTGTTTGATACCGCCATTGACAAGTGCCTTGCGGTGATCAACGAAAAGAATCCGAACCTTGAAAACAAAGAAGAAACCGCCAAGGCTGTTGGTGTGGGCGCTGTTGTTTTCTATTATCTCCTCAACGGCAGAATCAAGGACAGCGACTTTAACATGGAAGATGCGCTTTCCTTTGACGGCAACACAGGTCCTTACGCGCAGTACACTTACGCGCGTTGCTCCTCGATCCTTGAAAAGACAGGTGAGCTTGCCCCGACTGAAATTACCTATGATTCGCCCTATGAATTTGCGCTTGCCAAGACGCTTTCGCGCTTTGGCGAGGTGGTCAAGAATGCGCTGCGCGAGCACGAGCCTTCGGTGGTGACCCGCTATATTCTTGAAGTGGCAACGGCATTTAACAAGTTCTATCAGGAATGCCGCATCATGGAAAAAGACGGAAGTGTCAATACTTCGCGCGCCATGATGGTAAAAGCCACACG
>JAFQNZ010000192.1 GCA_017395715.1 Clostridia bacterium
AAGACCTAAAATCACAAGCGTTCCGATCGGTGTTTTGATGATGTTGACAAGATATCCCACAAAAGGAATGGCAAATACCACTTCCCCTTTGATGCGGTCGGGGTGAAATGGCGCATCACTTGTGTTGTTGGCATCCCCGCGGGTGATAACTTCTTCTTCGTTGATCGATACAATACGGTGTGCCACCGCCATACTACCGTCTTGAAAGACGATCACGTCGTCTTTTTGGTAACTGTCCCGCTCGGCAATGAAAATAAGATCACCCGTAGAAAGTTCAGGCTCCATACTGCCCGAAAGCACCACCGACGCGCCCACGCCAAACGGCATGGGAACGGCATTGCCGGTAAGACTTGCGGCGTTTAAGGAATAAAGATTCAACCCAATCACCGTGGCGGCAAGCACCAATAAGCTAATGCGAAACGCCGCGCGAAATTTTTTATTTTTCAGAATTTGTTTCATATCATCTTACGCTTCAGCACAAGCATCACCACGAACAAAGCCCCGGCTGAAGCAAGCATAAAGAATGAAACGGCAGAAGCAACAAGCTCACCGACACCCGATTCCGAAACACCGCCGTTTTCGGCAATTGCCGTATTGGCTTCGGATTGAATGTTAAGCTCAACCTTAACCCCAAGACCCTCGCCTTGGTTGCCAAGCTCGGTATCGTAACGATCGTCACCCGATTCAAAATCCCACTTCCATTGGAAGTAGTATTCGGTGCTTTCGCCCTTGCGAAGCGTGTTCTCTTCCGCAACCGCCGCAAAGTCCTCAACCGAGACCCATGTTTTGGAATCGCCGATGATGAAGTTTTCTTCGCTGTCAATCATGCGGAACATGATCGGGATCGATGTTTCGGAAAGAAGTGATACCGTGGGAACCATAACGTAATCAATGGCAACGTCGTCGGCATTGCGAAGACGAATGGTGTACTCCTCCGAAGTGCCGGGCGCAATGACTTTGTTTCCGTCCATGCCCGAAACCGAGATCTCGCCCAAAGCATTTTCGTACTCAGCCGAAAAGACATCAAACTGTGTGTGAATATTCGAAGACAGTCGGATCTCTCTTTCATCAATACTCGCATAATCCACAAGCTGCGCCGAAAGCATCACGCCGGACGTTATGGTCACAACGCCAATCATACTCACAGCCGCACCCGTGGGAGTGCAAATAAACTGCCAGGTTGCCTTGGCAGCCTTTTTCAAAGCAAGACCAATAATCTTAAAAAACAAACGCATACGCTGCCTCCATAAAACATGAATAGGACTTTTCGTCTTTCAAGACCCTCGAAACACTTTTCAAGAGCCTTGAAAGACAAAAAATCGTCAGATTTTTTGTCTCAGCCACCCCTGCCACGAAGGGGCGGCTATTACGTTAAATAATGTAAAAAATCAAAATAACAAATTAGTCGATCTGAGTAGCGGTGATGGTGATCTGCAAAGTAACGGTAATATCGCCAGCTACAGCCTCGTTACCAATCCAAGAATCGTTCTTAACCGCTGCATTAGAATCAGCATTACCATCGTTAGTGTTTTCGAACGCCCAATTCCAAAGAATGGTGTATTCTGTATCAACCATGATAGGAATTTCGCCAGCAGCATAAGTCTTGTCACCATCAAGGGCTTCAAGTTTTGCAATCAACTCATCCCAAGTACCATATACAGCAGAAGCCTTTTCATCGGTTTTAGCAAGAGCCCATGTAATATTGACATTATCTTCGATTTTCTGGTCGCAAGTGCTACCCGTAGTGCTTACAGTAAAGCTATATGCAACTTCGGGAGCAGTTGTAGCATTCTCAAATTTGAATGCTACTTCACCCTTAGTACCGGGAGCGATAATAGCAGTCTCGTCAGAACCAGCAGCTACATTTGAATAAGAAGCAGCAAAAAGATCTTCGAAATTGATCGAAGCGGTATTGAAGCCCCACTTAGCAACTCTTGCAGAATCAGAGGTTGTTGCAGTCGTCGTGTACTTAGCGAAAGTACCGGAGATAGCGCAAGTGGAAAGGAGAACGGCTACCAAGAGAACGGAAGCAATTCTCATCATCTTGTTTTTCTTCATTGTGAAAAACTCCTTTCAAAAATGTTTCATTCTTCCCTTTTTCGGGGAAAGATAGTTGCCGGCAGTGCCGGTTTTTGCGGCAACTGCCGCGGCAATGTATATTCAATCCCCGGAACGTGGCTTCCGAGGGAAGAATAACGAATAAAATATAAAATCAGTTCTCCTCTGTGGGAGCATCCTCTGGTTCAATCGGGCTTTGCGGTTCTTCTTCTGTGGGAGCATTTGCTGCATTCTGCATTGCTTTCAGCGCTTCAAGCTCTGCCATCAATGCTTCAACATCCTGTCCTTGCGTCTTTTCATATTTTTTGCGACGCAGAAAATCATAGCCAACAAGCAGGATGATGGGAAGGATCACACATACCAAAAGACCTGTGGTGGTTTGCATAAACATGGCAATATTTCCGGCATACGGGATACGGAAACCGTTATACTTGGCAATCACGTTTTCGGCAGGCACAAGCAAACGGTCTTCCGTGTTGTTGTTAATACCCTTGGTGCGAAAGTAAAGCTTGCCGTCTTCTTCAATCCGTTCAATCACTTTATGCGTGACAACGGCCGAAGTTTTGCTTGCGGGATCATAGAACGAGATCACCATGCCTTCTTTCACGTCTTTGGGATCAATGGTCGTACAAACGATCAAGTCACCGCTTTTGATATCGGGGTACATCGAGTCAGTCAAAACGATCAACGGTACCTTGCCGCCAAGATCAGGCACTTCATCACTCACCCACCCTTTTACCAAAAG
>JAFQNZ010000193.1 GCA_017395715.1 Clostridia bacterium
AAATACAGATATGCCGGAGCAACAAATGTATGGTGTAGGTTCTTTCATAGCCACCGAGTAGCCGGAAGAAATCCGGGAACTCATTATCTTATCCCGCAACTGAATGATATTTTTATTAAAACACCGGAATATGTGGCACTTTATGATAATGCCCCCGATGGCGAAAAGCAGGATTACGCGTTGTACTATGGCACCATTGCATTTACCGATTCCGAGATTGCAAAGCTTGAAGCAAAGTTTGAAAATGCTACCGATTGGCAAAAAATTGAGATTGAAGAACGCATCGGCGGCTTGAATTTTGCGAAGGACTGTTTGAATAAGGCTTGGCAAAGACGAAAGGAAGTGATCGAGTGAAAGAAAAGCTTGAACTTTTAAAGCTCCTTGCCGATGAAACGCGTCTTGAAATCCTTAATATGCTTTTGACAGAGGATTCTTACGTAGAGAAAATTGCCTGTGAGCTGTCGCTCACTCCTGCGACTATTTGTTATCACCTCAAAAAAATGGAAGCCGCAGGTGTTGTCAACTGCTCCCGTTCGCAGTTTTATATCATCTATTCGCTAAATAGAGAAATTTTCGATAAACCTCTTTTTGAACTGATAAAAAAGGATGAGGCGATCGTTGATACCGAAGAAAAGTATAAAAAAGAGGTTGTTTCAAACTTTTTTAAATATGGTAGATTAACGCAAATACCAACCCAAAGAAAAAAACGCGAGATCGTGCTTGCCGAGATTCTGAAGCAGTTTGATTTTGACCGCGAATATGGTGAAAAAGAGGTTAATAAAATCATCTTGCGCTATCATGAGGATTTCTGTACGATTCGACGTGAAATGATCGCTTTTGGTATGATGACGCGCGATCACGAAATATATAAACGAGTAAAATGAAAAACAAAATCCGCATAGGTGAATTTATATTAAAATACCGTAAGGAGCATCGACTTACACAGGGCGAGTTTGGAGAACTTTTGGGCGTTAGCGCTTTTGCCGTGTCCAAATGGGAGAGAGAGTTTTGTTATCCCGATATCTTTTTGCTCCCCTCTATTTCTGAACTTATTGGTGTTTCAATAGATGAAATGATGGGAAATGATATTGGAATTTGTGCCCACAAAAACAGTGCTTGTCAGGAAAAGTAGATAGACTTTCGAGACGCACAAAACAAAGGCTCACTCCGGGAGGGAGCTGTCAGCGTAGCTGACTGAGGGAGAGTGCGTGACAATGAAGTTTGTGTAAATCTAAAGTTACGCAAGCTCCTTCCGTCTTTGCCTTTGGCAAAGCAACCTTCACGCCCAAAGGAAGGCTATCTTACCGCCCTTTTCTTGGTAGGTAAAACTGCTTTACGGAAGGTACCCTTTGGTGACCTTGTTTTTTATTTCCACATAGGAAGCGCCTCTTCCAAAATCTTAACAAATTCCAAAAGCCCCTCTTTGTCCTTTTCATCAAAGCGAGAAAATAACGGGCTGTCGATATCGAGCACACCAAACACCTTGCCGCTTACGTGAATCGGAATCACAATTTCGGAATTGGACGCCGAATCGCAGGCGATATGCCCCGAAAACTCATGCACGTTCGGCACAAGTTGAACCTCGTCTTTTTCAGCCGCTGCACCGCAAACGCCCTTGCCCCACTCGATCTCCACGCAAGCAGGCTTGCCTTGAAACGGACCGAGCAGAAGTCTTCCCTCTTTTTCAAGGTAAAAGCCCGCCCAGTTTAAGTCTTCCATGCGGTCGAAAAGCAGCGCCGATGCATTGGCAAAATTGGCAATCAAATGCGGCACATCCTCAATCACCGCCGCGAGCGCTTCGTTCAGTTCTATATAATCGGTCATAATAAAATCCCCACATCACTTTTTCTTTACTATACCACAAGTTCACAAAAAACGCAAGCGGTAGAGATCAGCAAAATACACGCGTCTTTCGCCAATTGTCAAAAAGCCGAAACTGCGATTGACCGATTCTGCCTTACCGCAAAGGGTCAGATAATACCCGTTTTCATAAAAAACAGCTTCCACCTCATCTCCGACTTGCAAACGTGCAAGACGTGAAGAAAGCTTTTCTGCTTCCTCTTCAAACAAGACCCGTCTTTCTTCTCTTAACATCTTCTTTTCCCTTCGCCGCAGCTCTTCGTTCAAGCCTTTCAAAGCATCAAACGGCATGAACTGCTTGGCTCGTTCCTCTCTATTCACCGTTGTGACCCCCGATCAACTTATTTCTCTCTCGTGCCGTTGCCCCCTCCTGCAAATTGGAAAGACGGAGCATGGCGTTTTTTCCGTATTTGTCCTTGATGTCCAGCACCGTATGTTCAAGCGTTTTTTCGCGCTCCACCGCCTCAATGTCGGTAAAAAGGTCATACCCCTCCCAGCCATCGCTGACAATGTCACAAAAAGTAATACCAAGCCGTCTGATCGGCGCTTTTTTGTCGGTGATTTTCTCAAACAAGTCCATCACATAGGGTAAAATCACCGAATAGACCTGCGTGGTTGCCGTCATACGCACGCTTCCTTTGGCGGCGGGAAGCACATCCTTCGAATACCCCACGTAAAGTGAAATTTTCGAGGTGATCACGCGGCGGCGCATCATTTCCTGGCATCCGTTTCGCACCATTTCCGAAAGCACAATCGCCGCTTTGTCAAAGGTGTAATCCGAAAACAAAATTTGCGATGACGACATCGAATGACTTTTCGATCTGTACTGTTTGATATCGGCAATCGTACAGCTTTCCCTGCCCCACGCGTGGTCAATGAGAAGCTCGGCATTCACGCCGAATAAGCGGTAAAGAAGCTCCTCGGGCGCTTTGGCGATGCCGCGCATATCGAAGATTGCATAACGCGAAAGCCTCTTAACCGTGCCGTGTGAGATCTGCCAAAAATCGGTCAAAGGCTGATGCTCCCACAAGGTTTTTCGATAGCTTTCCTCATCGAGTACCGCAATATGATCTGGCGATTTTTTGGCAGCAATGTCAAGCGCCACTTTGGCAAGATAAAGATTCGTGCCCACCCCCACCGTTGCAGGAATCTTCTTTTCGCGCGCGATCTCGCTCACCAAAAAGCGCGCAAACGCTTTTGGCTCTTTCCCGTAGCATTTAAGGTAATCGGTGGCATCGATAAATGCCTCGTCAATCGAATAGACGTGAATATCGTTTGGCGAAATATAACGAAGATAGATCTCATAAATATCCGCCGCGTAGTCGATATACTTTTGCATACGGGGCTTTGCGATTTGGTAGTCGATCGATTTCGGGATCTCAAACAATCGGCAACGGTTTTTCGCACCCAGCCGTTTCATCAAAGGCGAAACCGCAAGGCAGAGCGCACCGCTCCCGCGCGCTTCGTCTGCCACCACAAGCGGTGTGGTGAACGGATCAAGCCCGCGCTCGGCGCATTCCACCGAGGCAAAAAAGCACTTCATGTCAATGCAATAATAAATCCGATCTTTCTCCATACGCCCCTCCTTTCCAAAACGAACAAATGTTCGCTTTTATTATACGCTTTGTTTTTTATTCTGTCAAGTGCTTTTTTCTGCCAAATTCTTTTTAAAAATTTACAAATTCATCTTGCAAGTATCGTCTTTTTGTGATAGAATCAAGTGAAAAAACAAACAAAGTGAAGGTCTATATTATGGATTTCAAACAAAACGCTCTCTTTTTCAATCACAAACGCACCCGTTTTTGGACAAACTTGTCCTATATCTCGTATATTTTCTTTGCCCTTGCCGTTGTGGTCTTTATCTCAGCGTGGGGTTGGCTTGCCGCCGCTTTGCCTTTTGCATCGGTCGGTGTTGTCATTCTTCTCACCTCGCTCAGCATGATCACCTCTGAAAAACAGATCAAAGAACAGATTGCACTCCTGCAAAGAGGCGCAAGAGAAGCCGCTCTTGAGCATTTCGGCTACCCCAATCAGGACCCCGAGCTTTTCTTTGAGTTTGAAGGCTACGATCTTGCCGACGAAACTCTCCCGATCCGCAAGAGAAAAAACGGCAGAGTCTTTTCCTCCGTGTATGTTATCACCTACATCATGATGGAAAACAATATGCTCCGCATTTGGGAAAAGAAGTCTTCGCTTCTTGAAGATAAAGAAGAGATCATCACCAAAGACATTCCCTTTACTGCCCTTTCGGGCGCTGAAAGCCACACCGAAACTGCCAAGAGAGTTTGCATCGACGGCGTGGAAAAGGATATCCCCATGAATCTTCTCACCGTTAAAGACAAAGACGGCAAGGTGGTCTGCACCGCTTACTGCAAAACCTTCAACTACGATATCGACCGCCTTTGCGAAAACCTCGCTCACAACATCCAGCGCGCCAACGCGGCAGCCGCAAAATAAAAAAAATACCGATGCCACAGCATCGGTATTTTTTTATTCCTCAATCACTTTCGCAGGTTCTTTGTCTGCCATCACAAGAAGGATCGCTTCGAGTGCGCGGGCGGCGTCCTCGCTTTTCACTTCATTTTGGAGCGGCAGATGAATAAATCCGCCGTAGGTGTTCTTTTTTCCGTACTTGATGCCGTGCATCAGGCTGTAAAAAAGCGTGTTGCAAACATACGTACCCGCATCAAACGAGGGCGCGCACGGCACGCCTTGTGCGTGAATGGCATCCAGCATATCGGGAAGCGGCAAATTGGTATATAACACTGCCTCGCCCTCTTCCTCAATCCTTTCGTAAATACACACCTTTCCGCTGTTGTCGGGCTGTGTGGAATCCATCACGTTGACTGCCACATATTCGGGCGTCACGGCACAGCGGCTGACAGCCACCCCTGTGCAAAGGATCACGTCGTAGTGATGCGTTGCCATTTCATGAAGAAGCATCTCGGGTGCGCGTGTGTATTCTACGGGAAGAAGCAGTTTTGTCACTTCAATACCCTTGTCAAGATAGTCAGAAACCAGCTTCACAGCCTCCCAC
>JAFQNZ010000194.1 GCA_017395715.1 Clostridia bacterium
CCCCCCGCCCTACCTTGCTTGTTACACCTTTGCAATATTCATCAAAATCTGTCCGTTTTTGATCTCAATGACTCCGTAAGACGCACGGTTATCGCGCGGTTTATCGGTGCTGCCGGGGTTCATGATCCAAAGTGGGGTATTGTTATCGTCAAGCGGTGGCAGATAGGTTTCTTCTCCCACGTGGGTGTGACCGTAGAGCGCGATCCTGCATCCTGCTTCTTTGGCGGCAAAGGCAAGGCGGGTTGTGGAAAAATTCACGCCGTAGTCGTCGCCGTGCGTGAGAAACAGCTTCACGCCGTCAAAGGTTAAGGTCATACTCTTTTCGAGCGGAAAATCTCCTGTGAAAAAGTCGCAATTGCCCTTGACGGCAAAGCCGGCAAGCGAAAGTTCACGGCAAAGCGAGAGAAAAGAGGGCGCGCCGTCGCCGAGGTGCAAAAAGGCGTAGGCATCCGAGTGCATCCGCATGATACGGCGCATGGTGTCTGTTTTGCCGTGTGAATCCGAAAAAACAATGAGTTTCATGTGACATCTCCCGAAAGATAACATATACTGCAGTAAAGCCGACTCTTGGTCGTTGAGAAAGGGGATTTGCTATGGAATTTGATGCCAAAAAGATAGCATCGCTTGACGATCGCTCTCTTGCCGATCTGATCTACGAGGTTACGCGCTCGATGGGAATGAGTGAAGAGCGTGCGCGCCGCATGGCGCAGAATGCGCCTGCTTTGCGCGTGATGCTTGCGAAAGCTTCGGATAAGGAGCTGAATCGCATTGTCTCTGCCGTGGGGGAAGACAAAGCCGCCGAGATCTTATCGAATGTGAATAAAAAAGAGAAAAAGTGAGGGGTCTTCATGGATGAAAAGGCGTTGAATCTTGATGGGATCTTGCAAAGTGTCATGCAAAATCCCGAAATGCTGAAAAGCGCCATGGAGCTTGCCGGCAAGCTTTCGGAGAGTGGCTCTCTTTCTTCGCTCTTTTCTCCACAGGAGAAAAACTCTCCAGCGGAGAAAAACTCTCCCAAGGAGGAAGAAGAGCCCGCTGAAACAGAAGCTGAACAGACCGTGGCACTCGCACCGACAAGAAGCGGAGTGCGAAAACCAAACGATATGTGGCGGCACCGCAAGCTGCTTGAGGCGCTTTCTCTATACGTGAGCGAAGACAAGCGGGATAAGTTTGAATTGCTCTTAAAGCTGTTTGACATCATGGAGCTTGCGGGCTATATGAAACGGTAAAGGAGGGAATGAGACTTGTACAGAGGGCGTTATGACAAACCGACGCCGCCCGGTTACAGCGGCATTGCTTTTGCGCCTCACCGAGACCAAACAGAAGAAAAAAGTCTGAAAAAATCCCCCACCCCTGTGGAAAATGGGGCAGGGGAAGATCAAATTCGGCAGGACACAAATGCTGCGGGCAGACTGCTTGAAGAAATCTTGCAAAGCCGTCCTCGCGTTTCCCAACCGAGCAAAGACAGCCGCAATGAGATCAAAACACTGCCCCGTAATTTTTCGGGTGCGGTTCAAGAGGAAAGCAACGCGCAGGAAACGGCAAAGTTTTGCGATTCTTCCAAGCATGACGAAAACGGGGAGGGATATGCACTGCTTTCGTCTTTGTTTCAGCGCAAGGTTTCACTTGAAGATCTGCTCCTTTTGGGAACGGCACTGCTTTTGGCAACCAAAGAGGAAAAAGGCGAAGCCTTTCCGATGTTTGCACTTGCCTTGATGCTGCTCGGCTCTTAGCGCTTGATCAAAGCGATGCCTTGCTTGAGCAAGGTAAGGATCACTTTGCGGTTCACAACCAAAAGCAACACGCCGAATACAGCTTGCAGGAGGATCCAATAGGGAACTTCGAGTGAAACGGTGATTGCCATTGCCGCAAGAACCAAAAAGTTTAATAGCGTTTCCAAAAGATAGGTGCGGTAAGGCACGAGTTTTGTGGAAAAGTAAAGGCGCAGAGAGAACATAATGAGATAGGCGACAAGCGTGGCAATGGCGGCGCCCATCGCGCCGATCGTGTCTCCCTCAAAACGCGGGATCAAAAGGAAGTTGAGCGCTATGTTGACAATGGCGGCAACAAGGGCTGTGTAAAGCGAATAGCGGCTTTTTTTCTCCACGATGAAGATCGTTCCCGTGAAGGAGGAAAGCGCGGAGAAAGCCATGGCAAGTGTCAAAATCGGAATATACACCCACGCGGCGCGAAAATCTTCGCCGAACATCATGGCGGAAAAAACCTTGGAAAAGGCAATGATGCCGCCGCTGACAAGGATCAGGCAGGTGGTAAAGGTGTGATAGACGTTGGAGAAGAATACGGCACTGTTGCTTTCGCTTCTTTCTTCGACGGCTGAATATTTCCACGCGCTGTTGAAAATACCGATCAACACCATGAGAAGCGTGGGGATCTTATACGCCGCGGCGTACAGACCGTTGACCGAGTCGCCCTGCATAAAGGTGATCATGTAGCGGTCGGATACGTTGGTGATCCACCAGGAGATCGTGGTGGGAATCAAGGGCAGACTGTAGAGCAGCATGGCTTTGAGCGTGCTTTTCTTAAGTTCCTTGAAGGAAAGATCGCGCCAGAGCTTTGCCACAACAAACAGAAAAAGTGAGGAGAGAAGATCCGCAACCGCCACCGAAAGTACATAGCCGGTAATACCCATGTTCAAAGGAATGAGGAACAGGATGTTCAAACCGATCGTCAAAAGGGTATTGAGCAGCCCCTGTACGGCGTACAGCTTAAAGAGGGCTTTGGCGCGGATATACTGCGAGCAGTTGGTGTGGATGGCGGACGAGAGGATATACAGAATGAGAAGCGGCACGTAGCTGTCAAAATAATCGATGTTGAGGAAGATGACAGCGACGATCGGGAGCAGTAATGCGCCGATGCCGACGGCAACAAAGCCTTGTGTAAAGACCTCGTTTCTGTTATAATTTTTGTCCATGGCAAAGCGGAAGACAGCCTCCCCGATGCCAAGCGAGATAAACGGGATGAGCAAGGTTGCCATTTCGGTGATGTTGGAGGCAATGCTGAATTCCTCGTTGGTTAAAACCGAGGTGTAAAGGCGAACCAGCAGGTAAACCAAAAGCTTTGAGCCAAGTGTGCCGATGCCGACGGTTGCGGTATTCGATAGCAAGCGTTTATACTTCTTTTCGTCTGACATGACAGGCTCCTTGCACTTAAAATTCTTTCTTGAGGGGGCGCGCAAAGAGGGAGTTCATCACCTCGTGCGCGTCTTTGTTTTCATAGAGGATGCTGTAAACGCCTTCGCAGATCGGCATATCGATGCCGTTTGCCTTGGCAATGCGGTGAACCGCTTCGGCGGTGTAATAGCCCTCGGCAAGCGCTGTGAACTTTTCGCCCTTGATATAGGCTTCGCCGAACGCGCGGTTATGCGAGAACTTGGAAAAAACGGTGGCTTCGTAGTCTCCGAGGTGGCAAAGACCGTAAGCCGAGCGGGAATCGCCGCCGAGTGAGCCGATGAAACGGGCAATTTCGGTGGTGGCGCGGCTCATCAAAGCACC
>JAFQNZ010000195.1 GCA_017395715.1 Clostridia bacterium
ACTCTGACAGCGAAGCGGACTGGAAAGTGCTTGTTTTTGAAAACCGCGATTGACAAAAGACTTTTTCTGTGCTATCATGGAGAAAAGAAAAAGAAAGACGAGAACTGTTTTATGAAAAAATTGATCGTGGCAATGTTGCTTCTTTTGGTATTGGTTGTGAGCGTGGCTTCCTGCTCATGTGATTCTTCTGCCGAAACAACTGCAGCAGAGACAAGTGATGTGACCACACCTTCCGTCAACACCCAAAAAGAGCCTATCTACGATACTGATGAACGGTGGGGAGATTTGATTCCCATGAAGCCTGTGAAATAAGAAAGAATCACCCGTCTTGCGAACAATGCAGACGGGTTTCTTTTTGCTTGACAAAGTGTTATTTTTGTGTTAGAATGGTTACACAGTAAAATTTTAGAGGTTTTTATGAAAAAATTGCTTCTTTTTCTTATGATTTTGTGCGTTATCTGTGTTGTGGCGGTTTCTTGCGGAAATGACGAAACACCTGCCGAAACCACAGCGGCAACTACCACAACAAACACCGTACCCACCGAGACTGACGGCACAACTTTGCCCGAAACAAACACGATCGGTTGCACAACAGCTCCCGAAACCACCAAAACACCCGATGCAAGTACGGCGTCCACTTCTACCCAAGCGCCAATCACCACCAAAACACCCAATACCACCGAAGCCCCCGCTACCACAAAGCCTTGGGGACCTATCCATCCGATTCTTTGATCGATTCTGCCTGCCGTTTTTTCGGCAGGCTTTTGTGGTTCTGTACAAAAACAAAGATGCTTTGTTGTGCAACCATACGAAAATGAGGTTTTTTCAAAAAATCTGTGACTTTTTGCGAAAAAAAGCGTTTTTAAAGGTGAAGAGGTACATCAAATTCAAAGGAGGAAGTGTAATGAAAAACAGTTTTAAGTTTCTTTTGGTTATATTGTGCTTGGTTCTTCTTTGCTTCGCCGGTGGTTGCAAAGAAGAAACCGTGAGAGATTCGACCGAGCAAGATCCATCTTTCCAAGAAGTGGAAGAAAACGTGAGAGATTCGATCGGGCAAGATCCATTTTTCCAAGAAGCGTACGATGCATTTGTGGCGCAGGAAGGCGCGAAATCCACCCAAAGTGATTTCCCTTTTTCTTTCTTAAAAATGCGCGTATATTGTGATTGGTACATGCCGGATCTGATAGAAGGCGCATCGTTTGAAGAACTTCTTGCTTCGGACTACGTTGATGAATACTATATTACCCGTTATAATGACCGCACGGGATGACTCTATTTCAATTCCCAGTTCAACAAGTGGAAATATGGTTACAGCCTTGAGACCCCGGCGTGTTGGCTGGAAGCATTTTGGGAAAATCCTCTCTGCTTTTTTGAAAAATCAACCAATTCCGACATTCCCGAAAGCGTGACTGTCAATTCGGCGTATTTCTTGATGGGAGAATACTATTATCGTCCCGACCATTTCGTGTTTTACCGTACCAACAAAGGGAACTTTGTTCTCTTTATTGACGGCTATGCGGAAGATGCTGACGTATACTTGTTGCCCGAAGATATTTTCTACGACAAGATTCAAGAATCCGAGTTGTGTTTTGACTTGTATGGCGGTCCTCCTTACAAGATTACCGCTGATTTTTCGGATTGGAAACTGGATATGCAATAATGCGGTATGCACAATAACACCCGCCGCCTCGGAATTTTCCGAGGCGGTTTTTGTCTTGACAAGGGAAAAAAACTGTGTTATACTATATCATGTGGTTCTATACCCCAAATATCAAGAAAAGAGACGGATATATAGATGGCAAAGGCGAAAGAGACAACGACACATGATAACCGAAGCATCCAGCAGTTAAAGGGTGCAGACAGAGTCAGAAAACGCCCTGCCGTTATTTTTGGCTCTGACGGACTTGATGGCTGTGCGCATTCCTTTTTTGAGATTCTTTCAAACTCGGTGGACGAAGCGAAGGAAGGCTACGGCTCTCTCATTACGGTGCGCGTGTGGCGTGACGGTACGCTTGAGGTGACAGACAGAGGACGCGGTGTGCCGCTTGATTACAACGAGGCAGAGCAGCAGTGGAACTGGTATCTCATCTTTTGCGAGCTTTACGCGGGCGGTAAATACAACAACAACGCGGCGGGATCGGCGTATGAATACTCGCTGGGTCTGAACGGTCTTGGTGCGTGCGCCACGCAGTGTTCGTCCGAATTTATGTATGTGCGCTCTTGCAACGGTGTGACGGTTTCGGAAATGGACTTCAAAAAGGGTGAGCCTGTTGGGGAACTCAGAAAGCGTCCTGCCGAAAAGAAAGAGGCATTTTCGGGCACAACCATCCGTTGGCGTCCCGACCTTGAAGTGTTCAAGGAAATTATCATTCCGAAGGAACACTTTGTGGAAACTTTGAAAAAGCAGGCGGTTGTCAACAGCGGTACGCGCTTTGCTTTCTTCTATGAAGAAGAAAACGGCAAGTTCTCGGAAGAGACTTTTTACTATGAAAACGGCATTGTTGACCGCGTGAGTGAGCTTGCGGGGGATACGGCGATCACGGCGCCCAAGCTCTTTAAGACCGAAACGGTAGGTCGTGACCGCGCCGACCTTGACGATTACAAGCTCAAGATCGAAATGAGCTTCTGCATTTCCAAAACGGTTCACGTTTCGGAGTATTATCACAACTCCTCATGGCTTGAGCACGGCGGCTCGCCCGCGCAGGCGGCTAAGACAGCCTTTCTTTCGGGTTTTGACAAATACATTTCCGATCAAGGAAAATACAAGAAAAATGAATCGAAGATCACCTTTGCGGACATTGACGAGTGCCTGATCTTGATCATCAACTCGCTTTCTACGCAGGCAAGCTATGCCAACCAGACCAAAAAGGCAATCACCAACGAATTCATCAAAAAGGCAATGACCGATTATATCAAGCGCTGGCTGGAGATCTACTTTGCCGAAAATCCGCTTGATGCCGAAACGGCAGCCAATCAGGTCTTGATCAACAAGCGCAGCCGTGAAACGGCAGATGCCGCCCGTCACGATATCCGCAAAAAGCTGAGCGGTACAATGGATATTTCGAATCGCGTGGAAAAGTTCGTCAACTGCCGCTCGAAAGACCCCGAGCGCCGCGAGCTTTACATCGTGGAAGGTGACTCGGCGCTTTCGTCCTGCAAGCTGGGACGCTCTGCCGAATTCCAAGCGGTGATCCCGGTGCGCGGTAAGACTCTCAACTGCTTGAAGAGCACCTACGACAAGATCTTTAAGAATGACATTGTGATCGATCTTCTGCGTGTGATCGGATGCGGTGTGGAGATCAATGCGAAATCGGCTAAGAAGGACAGCGATCTTTCGATGTTTTCGCTTGACAAGCTGCGTTGGAGCAAGATCATCATCTGTACCGATGGTGATGAAGACGGTTTCCAAATCCGCGTGCTTGTTCTGACGATGTTTTACAGACTTCTTCCCACACTTCTCAAAGAGGGCAAGGTGTATATTGCCGAGTCACCCCTGTTTGAGATTACCACCAAAACCGAGACCTTCTTTGCTTTGAACGAGAGAGAAAAGGC
>JAFQNZ010000196.1 GCA_017395715.1 Clostridia bacterium
ATTATGTATACCAGCGTGACGACAACAAAGCTCGCCACGCGGTTTTGTTTTAGCTTGTTCATACGGTATTACCGTACCTTTCGATAATTTTGGCGAGGATCTCCTCATCTGCCGGGCAGAACTCATAGTTCGGAATCTCACTCGGCGTGATCCATTGGATATCGTTATGTTCGAGTTTCTGCGGTTCACCTTCGGCTATTGTAGCATTAAACAAAGTCAGATGCACAGTCAAGTCGGGATATTCATGGACGACGTCCATAAATACATTGCCCACAGACAGCGTCACGGCAAGCTCTTCTCTGCACTCGCGGATGAGAGCTTGCTCTTTTGTTTCTCCGGGCTCAACTTTGCCACCAACGAACTCCCAAAGGAGACCACGCGCCTTATGCGCCGGGCGTTGACAAATCATGAATTTATCGCCCTTCCAAATGAGGGCGGCTACTACTTCGGTTATTTTCATATCTCTTCAATTCCTAAGCTCTTCAAGTATTGATATGTACCGTCATAAAATTCGGGCAAGCGTGTACTATCCTCCCAGAAGCCGCTGACTGTTTTATTGGCGTTACCCTCGGGCACACAAATCACCATTCCGGCTCTGGCGCGGGTGAGCAAAACTCGATACGCGTTCAGCATATACTTCATGAGTTCTTGCTTGCTCTCGGTATTCCCTATTTGTTCAACCCATTTAGTCTGACCATTGAAACGGTAGAAGCGCCACTTGCCGTCATCATATCGCATATCGGCATCCCAAAGGAGACACGTATAGTCAAGCTCCAAGCCTTGTACCTGAATTTCTGTTGCCGCGTCCTCGAGATAATTTGATGATCTGACATCTGCTTTATCATCGAGAAACCAATGAACAGCATTTTCATCGCCAGCCGGCAAAATGTGTATCGCCAATGGCTTAAATCTTGCGGACTCTTTCGTCACCAAAACACCGGTACGCTCTGTTCCACGAACTTTATCGTGAAGCCACTTTCTTGCTTTTGCCATATCTCGCGTCAAAACGATCGGATACTTATCTTTGATCTCGTTATACAGCGTCGCCGCATTGGCATCGAAAGACAAAAGTGAATGAACAAAGGCAGAGAGCTTCTCTGCTCTGTAAGAACGCAACGAGACGCCCAAATGCAAGCTATCGTTATAAGTTACATTCGGATTGTTTTGAAGCAATTCATTAACTCGTCCTTCAGCATACTCGGGCTCGGTTAACTGGGGAGAAATGTAAACATTCCAATGAGGAAACTGTTCGTTCAGTGCCTTAATCCATTCGGATATACCGGCTTCTCCGGTGTTAATCTCCTGACCGCCACCAACAAGGCAAACTATCGTAGCCCAGTCCTCTCTCTGATCAAGCGACCAAATCAAGAACGCTGCTTCTGACAGCGGGAAATTGGGAACTTTCAGCTTATTACCATATGTTCCGCCGCGCTTCAAATAATCAGCAAGTCGCTTGTGCGTCCAAGAACGCTGCGCTTCATCAAAAATCGCTACATGCTCAACTTCACCGAATCCGGCTTTTTCTAATTTTACAGCCTTTTCGGGATCGATTTCAAGAACTCCATTTTCAACAGGGTTCTTTATTTTAGCCAGCATATTATCGCGGTATCGGTGAATCATCTGAATAGACTTTGACACCTCACGGCGAGAGTCGGTCATTTTCTTTTTCTCGCCATTCGCTCTACACTTGCTGTAATTATCCTGCGCAAGTGCCTCAGTCAACACTGCAACCAACGGACCATTACCGGAAAGGTAAACGGCGCCCTCGTCCTTGACAGGCTCTTTATTGCCCTGATAGGTTTGCTTAATTGCAACGTCAAGGCCAACAAGTGTCTTCCCTGCACCGGGAACACCCGTAACAAAGCATATACTCTTTTTCTGACTTCTCTTGCTATCTTGGATGACATCCAAGATATACGAGATGGTTCTATCCGTAGAAACCTTATCCGCTTCATGACGAGTGATATTTTCAACAGAGTGATTCTCATATAAGGTTTTCGCCGCCTCTATTATTGTCGGTGTCGGAGCGTATGGGCTGATAATCCAGTTGTCATTAACAGGAGGTTCGCTCGGGAAAGCTTTGAGCACATCAGCGATCAAGTTCGCAACACCTGTTTTCCCCGACATTAACGGATTGACCACGCGATCATCATATACTGACATTTGGATTTCGGTAGATGAATTCCGATAATTGGTCGCAATCAAAATCGGAACGATAAGATGATCTTGACTAAACTTATGAAAGTTTTTCAAGTCAAGCGCATAGTCAAGAACTTGGTCCACATCTGCTTCTATTATCCTGGACTCGCCCACCTTAAACTCGAGGCAAAATACGATTCCCTCAAGAAGCAATACAACGTCAATTCTCTTGCCAAGTCGAGGTATATCATATTCAAAAATAATCTTTCCATCTTTGCCTGCAAATCGAGAAATAATCTCTTTCATGATCGATATTTCTGATCTCCAGGCTTCTCTTGTGGTTGTGAGAGCCTCGCCATGATATCTTTCACATAAAGTACCAAATATTGAATTTTCGCTCGTGTTAATGAATTCAGCAAAACTGCGATTATATAAACAACGGCTCATAAGAAAACTCCTATTATTTATTGTCAGGGACGATCTCCATAATATCATCAACCGTACACTCAAGCGCCGTACAAATCTTCACAAGCACATCACTCGACACAGTTGCCCCGTCTTTTTTCATCTTCGCGAGCGTTGCTGTGCTGACACCCGCCTTCGCGGCAAGATCCTTGCTTTTCATCTCGCGATCAATCAGCAATTTAAAAAGTTTCTTATAGCTTGCAGCCATTTTCCACCTCATAAAAATAAGTATTTTTATACATCTATCATTATATCACTTTTTTTGACAACAATCAAGACATTTCGCAAAACAAGTTAAACGATGATTGATTTTTTTATATTTTCTTTGATGCAATGCCGAATAGAACAGTGAGAAAAATTCAGTTCTTCTTTTTTTAAACCAAGCGATCTATAATTACAGCATGAAATCCAAGTGATTTCTAAAATCGAGTTGGTTTCTATTTTTTGAATCAAAGAGAATTTTCAAGTATTATGTTTTTTGGTTTTTCAGTCTATAATGAAAACAAAGAGCCGTTTTTCCCCTTCCCAACAAAAACCGCTATCAATATTTACAATTTGTTCACACAAAAGCAGCCTTTTGGAAGGATATTTGCATTTTTGTCCTAAATATTTTTATTTTTTCAATCTATAATTAAACAGATGGCAAACAAAGACCATCTGTCTCATGAAAAGGAGGTTTATATGGTTTGATTTAATCCACATCATTTTTGGTGCTAAGCAGTAACTTTGACGTGATTTTTGATCGCGTCCCAATCATCGTTTCGCAATCAGAGATTTGAGAGTAGTGTTGTTTTGTTTGCTTCATTACCGTTCAAATTGAACTCATTTCATTTTGGAACTAGGATTTCTTCACCGGTTCAAATCAATTGTTTGATTGTAGTGTTGTTTGGTTTGCTTCTTCTGTTACTGCCTTGCATATAGGTGGGTTCTCCACGTACGGCGAAAGCTGTGCGGGATGAACTCACCACTTTTTTTGATTTGAAAACAGAACAATCAGAGATTGACTATCATCCCGCGATGGAAATTTTTAAGGGCTGACGGATTGCTCCGTCAGCCCTCTTTTTGGGTTGTACCGCGTTAGGGATGCGTTTTTTTGGGGGTGGAACTTACTTCTTTACGAAGAGCGATTTGATGCTCTGCGCCACTGCCTTGCAGCCCTCGCCGAGCTGAACGAGCGATTTCTTGCTGATCACAAACCACCAAAGGCTGAAGCCTCCGATGCCTGCAACCGCAACCGAGCCTACCACAATGCCCGCGATCGCGCCGCCGGAGAGTCCCTTTTGCTCGCCTTCGGTCACGTCGGTCTCGCCGGTGGTCTCATCGGTGTCGTTGGTCGTTTCATCGGTCTCATCGGTGTCGTTGGTCGTTTCATCGGTGTCATCGGTGGTCTCGGTCGACTCATCGGTATTGTCGGTGGTCTCGGTCGACTCATCGGTATTGTCGGTGGTCTCGCTTTCCGCCTCCATCGGCCGATCGCAACCGTCACACTTGCCGTTGGAGTCGGTGTCCAGATGTGCGGCAGGATCGCCGTACGCGGTGTTACAGGTGGAGCAGACCGCCTTTGCGGTGCAGGTTGCAGTGCCGCCCGTGCAATCGTGGGTCTCCTTGTGCGCGTTGTTTCTCGAGCAGACGCGACTGTGCGTGCCGTCTCCGTTCGATGCCCATGCGCCGAAGTCGTGCGAATCGTTGATCTCGATGGTGAGCTGCTGAGCGGTCTTTTCAACCTTCTCGGCGTCAAAGAGCTTGTGGCAGACCGAGCATTCGTAGTGTGCCGCCATACCTACCTCGACGCAGGTTGCATCCTTCTGCTCGATCAGATCACCGTAATCGTGTGTGATCTCCCTCGTCTTGCCGCAGATATCGCATACGCTGTCACAATCGTTTTCCCAATCGTGGGTGTCCTTGTTGAGCTGCTGACC
>JAFQNZ010000197.1 GCA_017395715.1 Clostridia bacterium
AACGAAGAACGCCCGCTGCAAGTGCGCTTTTTTTGCTCGGCATCATTGCCGCAAACCGCCTGTTCGGCATGATACGCACGGTTCTTTTAGCGAGTCTTTTCGGTGTGTCGCATGAAGCGGCGGCATTTGAGCTTGCCCAGAACCTCACAGCTACCTTGTATGACTGCACGGCAGGTGCGCTGATTGCCACCATGTTTTTGCCCGCATACCTCACAAGGCGTCAAAGTAACAGTTCAAAAAGCGCCGATCCTTTCGCCGCCACACTGTCTCTCTTTTTGGCGGCAGGTGTCTTTCTTCTGTTTGTTCCGTTCATCTTTTTCCCCTATCAGACGGTTTCGCTTGTGGCAAGCAGTCTCAGCGACGAGGCACTTCACGCGGCGGCGGCTTCTCTTCGCCCGCTTTCGTTTGCAAGAGTTCTTTTAGCGGTTTGCTCGCTTTTCACAGGCATTCTGCAAGCCGACCGAAAACCGCTGATTCCCGCCCTTCTGTATGCGGCATCCTCCTTGGTCAGCCTGCCGCTTGTCTTTCTTTTCCGAAAACACCTTTCCGCCGTAACGCTTTCTTACTTGCTTCTTTTCATTGATCTCGGCATACTTTTATTTCTGTTTGGGTTTGTTTTCAGAAAACACCGCACCCATTCTTTTGCAAATATCCTTCCCAAAAAACCGTATCAAGCCGCGCGGCGTGCGCTGAATGTTCTTCTTTTTTCAGCCTATCTTCCGCTTGCCGTCTGTCTTTCTTCTCTGTTTCTCGCTTCGATCGGCAAGGATTCTGCCGTTGCCGCGGGCGGGTACGCCCTAAAACCGATTCTGCTTCTTTCGGCACTTCTCTTTTCGGCGTTTCACGGTGTCTATTACCCCCGCCTTGCAGAGAAAAAAGAAAGCGTGACCAAAGCAATACGAAAACCGCTTGTTATCTTCTTTTGCCTTTCTCTTATGGCATCGGCATTCTTTTTCGTGTTTGCCAAACCGATCCTCTTTCTCTTTTTAAGAAATGCTTCGGTTTCAAGAGACTTTTGGCTCACAAGCGTTCGTATCATGCGAATCTATGCCCTATCTCTTCCCTGTCTCACGCTGACATCGATCCTCAACGATGCCGCGTATCTAATCGGCAAAAGCGGCAAAGCCGCCGCCTTGAGCCTTGCTTTGATTCTTGGCAACCTCTTTCTTTTCCGTATATTGAAAAACCCCTTCGGCGTATATGCCGTACCGCTTGCCTTTTTCACAGCTTCTTTTTTGCGCGCGCTTTTCACATGGCGGCTTCTTTTCCGCCATGCTATCCCTAAAAGCGAAACAATCAAGCTTCTGCTCGTGCTTTCCGACTGTAATATCGGCGGTGCGGGACGGCAGATGCTGAACTACCTCGCCCATTGCAACCAAGAGCGCTTTGATGTTGCGGTTGCTTTGCCAAAAGATTCACTTCTTGAAGAAAAAGTCAGAGCACTTGGTTTTCCCACACTGTCTTGCGGAACAGAAGCTTCCTTTTCTCTTGCCTCGGTCATTTCTTACTACCGCCTGATTCGGAAATACCGTCCGCAGATCCTTCATGCCAACGCCAGCCTGTCCGCACGGATCGCGGCACTTTTGGCCGGTGTACCGATCCGCATCTACACTCGCCACTGCGTCTATCCCGTTTCCCCTTTTTTCAAGCGAAAGCTTCCGCGCCTTGCCATGTGTTTTGCCACAAAGCTTTTATCCACCTCGGTCATTGCCGTAGCGGAAGAAGCGGCAAACAATCTTTACGGCATGGGCATATCCAAAAAGCAAGTCTGTGTGATTCTCAACGGTGTTGATCCCATAAAGCAAGATGACAGCCGTCGCCTCTCACTCCGAAACGAATACGGCATTGCTCCACAGGAAACACTCGCCGTCATCTGCGGCAGAATCGAGCCGGATAAAGGCATCCGCAATCTGATCGAAGCCGCCGCTCTTCTTGCCAAAGAAGAACAGCCGATCAAAGTCCTCATTGTCGGCAAGGGCAGCGAAGAAGAATCCTTGCAAAATCTCACAAAATCGCTTGACCTTTCCGAGTGCGTTTACTTTTGCGGCTTTGTCAGCGATGTGTCCCCATACCTCAATGCCGCCGATGTGTATGTCAACTGCTCGGTGGGCACAGAAGCGACCTCTCTTGCCATTGCCGAAGCCATGAGCCTCTCCTTACCGATCGTTGCCACGAGTTACGGCGGAAACGGCGCTATGGTCAAAGACGGTCAAAACGGCATTCTTGTACCGCCAAACGATCCCCGCGCGCTTGCCGATGCGCTCTCCATCATGACCGACGAAAAACTCCGCCTGCGTTTTGGCAAAAACTCTTATGAAATCTACGCCTCATCTTTCAGCGCCGCCGCCATGGCGCAGTCCAATGAGGCTTTATATCAAAACTTATTTACAGAAAAAGGATACCCCCTGCCATGAAATACTTTGTATTGATCTCTGACAGTACCATTCTGCCCAAACCTTCGGATGTTGTTGACGAAACGCCTGAAGAAATCCTTCCTGAGCAAAATGAAATCACAGAAGAAGCTGACGATACCACAGAACCCGAAGAGATTGAAGTGCTGACCGACGAAGACGGCACCTATCCCGATTCTTTCGAAGAAGAAACCGAAGAACCCACGGAAGAGGAAGCAGAAGCAACGACAGAAAACAGCCTTGATTTTCTCTACACCAACTCCACTTCGGGTAATGTCATTCTGCACGAAACCGCAGAAACCGACTTTCTTCTGATGGGATATAATCCCGCGGTTCTCGCCATGACCGAGCTTGACAAAACCGAAAGCGATACTACCGCCGAAGAATCGGCATACGCCGAAGAAAGCGAACTGCAGGCAGAAGACGAAACGACCGAAGAAACGCAAAGCGAAACCGAAGAAGCACCCACCGAAAACACCACGGTAGAAGCTGAAGTGGATGAAGACCCCTTCCTGTTCAGTGAAAAGTACAATTTGAAGGCGTGCTATCTTTCCGACCTCAAAACCCTTTCGGATAACGCAAGACGCCTCGGTATTGACGCCGTGGTGCTCGATCAGATCGACGCCAACGACAGCGACCGCAAGAAGAATCTTTCGACCGTGTCGCAGGCTATTTTCGATGCAGGCTACGAGCTTGTCTATTTCCACCTGACCAAACCTATCGCTTCAAATGATGAAGAAGCCGCTTATTATCTCAACCGCGAGCTTCTCGCCATCCGCGATTATATCGCCTCACAGGGCGATACCTGCCGTTTTCTTCTTATCACAGAGTCAGAAGAAGCAAGTGTGCGTCCTTTCCTTTTGACCTATGCTTCGGAGATTGACGGTCGGTTTGCCGAAACCCTGCAGGATCAGGCGATCCAGAATCCCAACCTTCTTTTGACGGCTCTTTTGGAAACCGAATCCTTTGATGCGCTCGAAGAGCTTGTCAGCGAAGAAGAAACACCGGTAAACGAAGACACCGAAACCAAAAAGCCGCTCTCTCACGCCTTTTTTGAATGGATCGAGCTGTTTGCCCTCTCGCTTGCCGCGGTACTTATCATCATGACCTTCTTTATCAGGCATTCTCCCGTCAGCGGAGAATCCATGATGCCTACCCTGCACGAAAACGATGTTCTCATCATCACCCGTGTGGGATTCACACCCGAAAACGGCGATATCGTCATCATCCAAACCCCTGACGATATGAGACATCCGCTTGTCAAGCGCGTCATCGCCGTCGGCGGTCAGACCGTACGCATTGATTTCGATGCATGGAAGATCTACGTGGACGAAAAACTCATCAAGGAAGACTATATCCGCAAGACTAACGAGGCCATGAAACGCTATGATATCGGCAATTACTTCGACAAAATCGATGCCGAGCTTAAAATCTATGAGGGAGGCGTTCCCGAAGGCTACGTATTTGTACTCGGTGATAACCGCAACAATTCCAAAGACAGCCGCGCACTCGGCTTCATTGACGAGCGCTATATCGTCGGCGAAGTCAACTTCCGCCTGCTTCCCCTCTCCGCTATCGGAGACGTGGAATAACGACAATACCGTTGTAAAGGAAATTCAGATATGCCATCCAAAGTGATTCAATGGTTCCCGGGACACATGGCAAAAACAAGACGCATGATGGCTGAATGCCTGCCGCTTGTCGATGCCGTCATCGAAATTCTCGATGCCAGAATCCCGCGTTCCTCTCAAAATCCCGAAATCGATAAGATCTGCGCCGATAAGCCCCGTCTTGTCATTCTTTCTAAATCCACCCTCGCCAACCCCGATATCACAGCCGAATGGAAACGCTACTTCCGCGAGCATGAAAAAGGCTGTATCGTTTGTGACTTTGTCACAGGTCAGGGTATGAATGAGATCATCCCCGAACTGCAACGCATCTGCGCCGCCACCCTTGAAAAATACGATGCCAAGGGTATGCACGGCAAAGCCTTGCGCGCCATGGTGGTCGGCATCCCCAACGTCGGCAAATCCTCTTTTATCAATAAGATCACCGGTGCCAAAAAAGCCAAGGTTGAGGATCGCCCCGGTGTCACGGTAGACAAGCAGTGGGTCAAGACCCCCTACCGTCTTGAACTACTCGATATGCCCGGTGTGCTTTGGCCAAAATTCGAAGACCATGTGGTTGCCGAAAATCTCGCCCTCACAGGTGCGATCAAAGATAATATTCTTGACGTGGAAGAGCTCGCTTGCGTGCTCTGCTCCCGCCTTTCCTCGATCGACCCCGACTCCTTCTTCGCACGCTATTCTCTTTCCGAAGACCTGCGCGAGGGCGCAACCGGATACGAGCTTTTGGAAGCTGTCGGCAGAAAGCGCGGTTTTCTCGTCAGGGGCGGTGAGGTCAACACCGAAAGAACCGCTCTCATGCTTCTCGATGAACTCAGGGGCTGTAAGATCGGCAGAATCTCGCTTGAACGTCCGAGAAAGCATTCTCTAAAAACAACCGAATCCTAACATTTCCGCTTTCAAGGAGAACCCCACTATGAAACGCGTACTCATCACAGGCGGCTCGGGCGGCATCGGTGCCGCCATCGTCAGAGCTTTTGCAAGTGAAGGCTGTCAGGTGGTTTTCACATACAACAAAAACCTCTCTTCGGCAGAAGCCCTCTCAAACGAAACAGGCGCCACAGCGCTTGCCGTGGATATGGAAAATACCGA
>JAFQNZ010000024.1 GCA_017395715.1 Clostridia bacterium
CCAAGCCTACGGCAAATACGCCTTCAGCGTCAAAGAAAACATCGCCTTTTCCAAGCACGATCAACCGATTGACTTGGACGAAATCGAAGAAGCCGCCCGTCAATCGGCATCGGATGAATTCATCGGCCGCTTGCCCGACGGATACGACACCCCCCTCATGCGCTACTTTGAGAAAAACGGTATTGAGCTTTCGATCGGTCAGTGGCAAAAGCTTTCGGTTGCAAGAGCTTTCTACAGCGACAGCGATATTCTCATCCTCGACGAGCCGACAGCCTCGCTCGACCCGATGGCAGAACAGGAGATCTTCAACCAATTCGACCGCCTGAAAAAAGACAAAACCACCATTTTCGTCTCGCACCGTCTTTCCTCTGCCACCACGGCGAATAAGATCATCGTTTTGAAAGAAGGCAGAGTCATCGAAGAAGGCGACCATGCCGCGCTGATGGCGCAAAAGGGCGAATACTATACCCTTTTCTCCACGCAGGCAAAGCGCTATATTTCAAATGAAGGCGAATCTGTCCGCGAAGACAACTTGATGTCCCATCCACACGGTATGCCTCCCCACGGTATGCCAAGACCCCCATTTCACCGTAAACCAGATTAACAAGGAGACTTTATGAAATTTTTTCACCCTGCCGACATTCTTTTACCCAAAACCAATCACGAACAATGGGCAACCATTGCCTGCGACCAACACACAAGCGATCCCTCTTATTGGGAAAAGGCAGATGCTTTTGTAGGAAACTTCCCTTCCGCTTTGCGTGTCATTCTCCCCGAGGTGTATCTCTCGCCCGATAACAGCGAAAGAATCGCCGCCATCAATCAAAAAATGCAAGAATACCTTGAAGGAGATTGTTTCACCGAATACCAAGATGCCCTCATTTATCTGGAAAGGACCCTTCCCTCCGGTCAAGTCCGCCGCGGTCTTGTGGGCGCTGTTGATTTGGAAGCCTATGACTATCACAAAGGCGCAAAAAGCCCGATCCGTGCCACAGAAGAAACCGTTGCCGACCGCATTCCGCCCCGCGTTGCCATTCGCCAAAACGCAAGCCTTGAGCTTCCCCATGTGATGCTTTTGATCAACGACATCGAAAAGACCGTCATCGAACCGCTTGCCAAGGCCAAAGACAGCTTCCCCCTGCTCTACGATTTCGATCTTATGCTTGGCGGCGGTCATGTCAAAGGCTACCTTGTCACAAAAGAGAGCGCTCAAGCGGTAGATCAGGCACTCGATGCACTGTACGAAACCTCCCCGCTGCTGTTTGCCGTGGGCGACGGCAACCATTCGCTTGCCACCGCCAAGACCTGCTATCAGAATAATCCCACAGCGCTTGCCCGCCAGGCACTTGTTGAAGTGGTCAACATTCACGACTCAGCCCTTGAATTTGAACCGATCTTTCGTGTGTTGTTCGGGGTAGATCCCACCGCAGTCCTCAAAGAGTTAGAACGCTATTTTGCCGCCCAAACAGCCGCCGGCACACAAGACGTGACCGTACTCTACGGCAACTGTGAAACCACCATTTCTCTTCCTGCTGTTTCTGCCCTTGCCGTTTCCACCCTGCAGCAATTCCTTGATGGCTATATCAAAGCGCACCCCGAAGTCACCATCGACTATATCCACGGCATCAAAGAAACTCGCGCCCTCGCACAAGCGCCCAACACGATCGGCTTCTTGTTTGACGGCATGAAAAAAGAAGAACTTTTCCCCGCTGTGGAAAAAGACGGCGCCCTTGTCCGTAAAACCTTCTCCATGGGCGAAGCGGCAGATAAACGCTATTATATCGAAGCAAGAAAGATTCGATAAATTCGGCGAAAACACTTGCACACAGCAAGTATTTATGGTATGATGAAAACAAGAAATACGGGAGAAAATCCCAACAACAGGAGACATAACATGAACGAATTTTCGCACATTCTGAAAGACCAGATCGACAAAGTATGCGCCAAGCTCCACGAAATGAAGCGCGATGACCTTGCTCTTCTCTTCACCAAGTGCTATCCCAATACACTCGAAACCACCACCAAACTGCTTGACGACGGCAGTGCTTTTGTCATCACAGGCGATATCCACGCCATGTGGCTGCGCGA
>JAFQNZ010000198.1 GCA_017395715.1 Clostridia bacterium
CGAGCAAGCGAAAAATTTGCCGTACTTACCGTGACGCATCACCATGGGTGCGCCGCATTTTTCACAGGCAAGATCGGTGGTTTCAGCTTCCTGTTTTTCGGTTGCTTCGGGTTTGGTATCATCTGTTAAAGAACGGGTGTTTTTGCAGGTGGGATAATTGGGGCAGGCGGCAAATTTGCCAAAGCGTCCCGATTTGACTATCATGGTAGCACCGCATTTTTCGCAAGTGAGATCGGTGGTTTCGGCGGCAAGAGTGACTTTGCCGTCACCGACCGAGGAGAGTGCGTTTTCAAGATCGACCTTGAATTTATCATAGAATTTGGAGAGAACACTGTTCATCGTGTTGGAGCCGGAAGAAACCGAGTCAAGATCGTTTTCCATCTGTGCGGTGAACTGATAATTGACAATGTCGGGGAAGTATTCAAGCATCAGATCGGTGGTGACACTGCCAAGCTGTGTGGGAACAAGTACCTTGGCATCTCTCTTGACGTAGCCACGCGAGATGATGGTGGTGATGATCTGCGCATAGGTGGAAGGACGACCGATGCCTTTTTCCTTGAAGAAGTCGATCAGAGCGGCTTCGGAATAGCGGGCAGGCGGCTCAGTAAAATGCTGATCGGGGGTAATTGTGGTGCCGGTCAGCACTTCCTTTTCGGAAAGTGCGGGCAGGGTAACAGCGGCGTCTTCTTCGTCGCTTGTAACGTCGGAATAAACCGAAAGATAGCCGCGGAATCGAAGCGTTTGCCCTGCCGACTTGAAGAGGTAGTCGCCGCAAAGGATATTCACAGCGACGGTATCGTATTCAGCCGATTGCATCTGGCTTGCCACAAAGCGTTCCCAAATGAGTTTATACAGTTTGTACTGATCGTTCGAGAGGGATTTGCGGACACGGGCAGGCTCTAAGGTGACATCAGAGGGACGAATGGCTTCATGCGCATCCTGTGCATCGCCTTTGGTTTTATACTGACGCGGTGTTGGCGGATAGTAATTCTCGCCGTAATGCGAGATGATATAGTCTCTTGCTGCGGTACTTGCTTCTTGAGAAATGCGCAGAGAGTCGGTTCTCATATAGGTGATCAGACCGCGCACACCGCCGTTTTCACTGCCGAGATTGATACCTTCGTACAGTTCTTGTGCGACCTTCATGGTTTTTTGCGACTGGAATCCAAGCTTGCGTGCTGAATCCTGAAGCAAAGATGACGTGGTGAAGGGGGCTTGCGGGTTTTTATGGCGGATTGATTTTTTGATGCTGTCGATTACAAATTCTTTCTTTTCGGTGGCTTTTTGAATCACAGCCACATCGTCTTGAGAATGAAGCTCGATTTTGTTTTTGGCAGTGCCGTAGAATTTGGAGGTGAAAGGAATGCCGTCCCCATTTTTGTGGTTGGCGGTAATGGTCCAATATTCCTTCGGAACAAAAGCTTCGATCTCACGTTCGCGCTCAACGATGATGCGTGTGGCAACCGACTGCACTCTGCCTGCCGAAAGACCGCCCCTGACACTCTTCCAAAGGAAGGGGCTGAGCTTATAACCGACAATGCGGTCGAGCAGACGGCGCGCTTGCTGGGAGTTGACAAGCTCCATGTCGATGGCGCGCGGTTTTTTGATGGCGTCTTTAACGGCGGTTTTGGTAACCTCATTAAAGGTAATACGTTTGGTTTTTTCAATCGGAATGCCGAGAACTGTAGCAAGATGCCAAGAAATGGCTTCGCCTTCACGGTCAGGGTCGGTTGCCAGAAAGATCTTGTTTGCGTTTTTGGCCTCTTTTTTCAG
>JAFQNZ010000199.1 GCA_017395715.1 Clostridia bacterium
GCACGTTGTCCGTTGCTTTGCGGATGAAAACATTGTTCACGTGGACGGGGATGTAAACCCTGTCAGAGACATTGAAACCATCAATCTTGAGCTTGTGTTTGCTGACCTTGAGGTGCTTGAGCGCCGCATGGACCGCACAAGAAAACTGATGAAGGGCGACAAGACTCTTGCCGCCGAACTTGCGATTCTCGAAAAGATCCAGACCGTTCTGATGGACGGCAAATCGGTGAGATCGATCGTGCCCGAAACACCCGAGGAAGCTGCGTTCATTCACTCACTTGAACTTCTGACAGACAAGCCTGTTCTGTATGCTGCCAACATTGGCGAAGATTTGGTCACTTGCCCCGAAGAGAGCCCCTATTTCTGCGCTCTCAAAGAGTTCGCCGAAAGCGAACACGCGGGTATCATTCCTGTTTGTGCGCAGATCGAAGCGGAAATCGGCGAGCTTGATGCTGAAGAGAAGAAGGAATTTCTTGCTGACCTTGGCATTGAAGAGGGCGGACTTGACCGCCTGATCCGTGAAAGCTACAAGCTTCTCGGTCTGATCAGCTATCTGACGGCGGGTCCGAAGGAAGTGCGCGCTTGGACGATCGTGAAGGGTACGAAAGCGCCCCAAGCAGCAGGCAAGATCCACTCGGACTTTGAGCGCGGCTTTATCCGTGCGGAAGTGGTTGCGTATGACGATCTTGTGGCGTGCGGTTCGATGAACGCCGCCAAGGAAAAGGGTCTCATCCGAAGCGAAGGCAAGGAATACGTGATCGCCGACGGCGACATTGTTTTGTTCAGATTTAATGTGTAAAAAACAAGCCGACTTCTTAACGGAGAATTTGAAAATACGTAAACTTGCAGAACGAAGGTTCTTATAAGGATATTAACAAATTTCGGCAGAGAGATTGTTTTCTCTGCCGATTTGTGTTATAATGCTAACGAAAAGCCTTCCTCCGAGAGTGGAGGTTGCTTTGCCACAGGCAAAGACGGAAGGAGCCTGCGTGACTTTGGACTTGATCTCATTCCATTGTAACGCACTCTCCCTCACCCGACTTCGTCGGGAGCTCCCTCCCGGAGGGAGCCTCAGGACGCGCACAACTTTAGGGGTATGGCTTTGCCCGATGCCAGTGTAATACAAAGGCGAAACTGGCAATAAAACAGAACGATAAATAAGAATTTGTTGAATGAGGTAGTGAAGTGAAAGCAACTAAAATAGTCGGCATTATTTTTGTTGTATTCGGTATTTTATTTGCAATCCTCGGAACAGTCGCAGGTATTGTTCGATTGATAGAAAAAGATGATTGCAAATATGCAACAGCCCAAATTATTAAAATCGATGAGAAAAAGACAGGCGATCCCGAATTTCCAATTGAACATACAACATATGTTGCGTTAGATATAAACGGAAATCAAATTACAGCTAAATTAAATACGTACAATTCAAGTTTTTATATTGGAAAAGAGATCGATGTGTACTACTTTGAATACGATTTACAGACGGTATATGAAAATGGGAGCGAAGTTTTTTTCCTAATCTATGCATTAGGCGGGATAGTATTTGCGGCAATAGGATCGCTGTTAATAATCAAAAGTAAACGTTCAATTCAAGAGTAATATTTATATTCCAATTTATCGAATAAAGAACGCCGACAGACCTTGAAAATCTGTCGGCGTTAATTATTTGTTTACTGTGGAGCAATTCTGCGCGATATGAGCAAATCGAAATATGATTTCTCCGATAAGAGTATCACGCTTTTCTGTCGGGTTATTCTTATGCTTAAAGAGTTGCCGCGGTGCGAATATCGGCGATGGCTTTTTGATAATCGTCTGCGCAGAACACGGCAGAGCCTGCCACAAGCACCTCGACGCCTGCTTCGGACACAAGGCGCGCGTTGCTTGCCTTGATGCCGCCATCGGCTTCGATGAGGATGTTTCTGCCCGATTCTTCAATCATTTTTTTCACGTAGCGTGCGTTATCGAGTGCCGATTCGATCAGCGACTGACCGCCGAAGCCGGGCTCAACCGTCATGATCAGCACCATATCGAGCAAGGGAAGGTAATCTTTGATGATGGCGGGGTTGGTGTGCGGTTTGATGGCAAGAGCCGCTTTGACGCCGTGTGATTTGATACGAAGCAGGGTTTCTTCGATCTTGTCGGTGGCTTCGGCGTGGAAAGAAATGTAGTCGGCACCGGCTTTGGCGAAATCGTCGATATAGCGGATGGGTTCATCGATCATGAGGTGAACGTCGAACACGATACCGGACGATTTGCGAATGGCTTTGATGATTGGCGCGCCGAAGGTGATGTTGGGTACGAATCTGCCGTCCATGACATCGAGGTGAAGCATATCCGCGCCTGCTTCTGTGATGCGCTTGACCTCTTCATCGAGGATGGAAAAATCGGCAGAAAGAAGAGAAGGAGAAATTTGAATCATGTTTTTGATTTCCTTTCGGTATCCTTGCGGGGTCATTCTTTGGATTTTGGAACTGTTTTTTGAAAAGCCAGTATCGATGGGGAGGGCATCGGGTATCACATATTTTCACGCTCTCCATATTATGCTAAGGGCAGGGAAAAATACGGCTGAACAATCCAATCGGGACGAACAAAAAACAGGACAGTTGACGAGATGAAAATTGGATATGTCTTGCCTTTCGATAGGGGCTGTCTTTTGGCAGCCCCGTTTTTTATGCCTTATCAATCAGGCAGACGGCGTGTGCCGCAATGCCTTCTCCGCTGCCTGTAAACCCGAGCTTTTCTTCAGTGGTGGCTTTGATGTTGACGTCATCCACCGAAAGAGAAAGGGTCTTGGCGATTCTTTCGCGCATTTCGGGAATGTAGGGGGAAAGCTTGGGTCTTTGGGCAATGACGGTGGCGTCGATGTTGCCGACGGTATAGCCTTTTTCGGAAATTCTTTGATAGGTGTCTTTTAACAGAATCATGCTGTCGATGCCGAGATAGGTCTTATCGTTATCGGGATACAGCTTGCCGATGTCGCCGAGAGCGGCGGCACCGAGCAGGGCATCCATGATAGCGTGGAGAAGCACGTCGGCATCCGAATGTCCGTCAAGTCCTTTTTCATAGGGAATTTCGACTCCGCCGATGATGAGTTTTCTGTTTTCGGTGAGTCGGTGAACATCATATCCGTGTCCGATTCGCATAAGAACCTCCGATTAGCTGTTTTGGCGTCTTTTCTTGAGAATGGCTTCTGCCATGACAAGGTCAGACGGTGTTGTGATTTTGATGTTTTCGCTTCCGCAGTCAATCAGCTTGACAGGGTAATAATAGTGCTCAAGGATCGAAGCGTCGTCGGTGACGGCAACGCCTTCTTTGATTGCCGCATAGGCGCAAGCTTCGTACAGCGTTTTGTAAAAGCCTTGCGGTGTGGCGGCAAGATGCACAAAGTCGCGGTTTTCGGTCCGTTCAATGAAACCTTTTTCGTTGGCGATCTTGATGGTATCTTTGGCGGGCATAGCGGCACAGGCTGCACGAAATTCATGTGCGGCAAGCGTGACATCGCGTATGGTATCATCCGTAACAAGCGGTCTTGCGCCATCGTGTATGAGAAGATAGCGGCTTTCCTTGGAAGTGGCGTTTAGTCCGTTTAAGGCAGATTCCTGACGGGTACTGCCGCCGGTTACAACCTTGGACAGTTTGGAAATGGCATAATCGTTTCCAAGCTGCTCGTAATACGCTTCATCACCTTTTCGGCAAACAAGGATGATCTCGTTAATATGCTTGCTGTTTTCAAACGCAAGCAGGGAATGCGCCACAACGGGTTTATTATCAAGCATCAAAAACTGCTTTGGGGTATCGCCGCCGAAGCGTGTGGAGCTTCCGCCCACAAGAATGATAGCAGAAGTAAACAAGCGCTTTTTGAAAAGGGCAAGCGGACGGAGTTTTCTTTTGGTTTTGATTTTTTTCATTTTTTATTTGAGCGAGATTTGGTTGTTCTCACAAACAAGTGCTGTCGAGAAGAACACGCGGCAAGCGTTTATCATGTGTTCAATGTCACGAACGCCCGCGATTTCGCACGCTGAATGCATGGCAAGCTGTGCAAGCCCAATATCCACGGTTTTGATCGAGACTTTGGTTGTGGCAATCGAGCCGAGCGTAGAACCGCCTGCCATATCCGAGCGGTTGGCAAAGACCTGTGTGGGTACATTTTCTTTTTGGCAGATCTTTTTGAATAGAGCTGCCGAAACGCCGTCGGTGGTGTAGCGCTGGGATGCGTTGTATTTGATGACAATGCCGTCATTCATGCGGGGTGCGTTTTTGTTATCGGCAAGTTCGGGATGATTGGGGTGCATGGCGTGTGCGTTATCCGCCGAGAGCATGAAGGAGTTGGCAAGGAAGGCAGCCTTTTGTTCGCTTGCCGAAAATGTGGCAAGGATTCGGTCGATGACAAGCGAGAGGAAGTCAGACGCCGCACCTTGTTTGGTTTGGCTTCCTGTTTCTTCGTTGTCGAATACGGCAAACATCGGAACGGCTGTTGAGGGCTTTGATTCCAAGAATCCAAACAGGGAAGTGAAAGCGCATTCGAGATTGTCAATGCGGGGCGAAAGGAAAAAGGCATCATCCGCACCGACTACACTGCCTTTTTGACGGCAGTAGAGGAAGAGATCGTGACCGATGATTTTACTCGCTTCAATGCCGCATTCTTTTGCGACAAGGTCAACAACCTTTGTGTGCGAGTTGATATCTGCCATCAGCGGCATCATATCGGTTTTGGCGTTGTAGGTGTATCCGTTATTGGTGTTGCTCATGTGAATGGCAACATTGGGAATCACAAGCAGATCGCGTTCGATGTTGACAAGACGCGTTTCGATGCCGTTTTCGGTTTCTACGGCGATTCTGCCGGCGAGAGAAAGGGGTCTGTCAAACCACGAGGGCATGATCATGCCGCCGTAGCGTTCGGTATTTAAGCGCACATACTGTCCGACTGTTTCAAGCTCGGCATTCGGCTTGACCTTGAAACAGGGAGAGTCGCTGTGAGAAGCGCAGATCATGAGTCCCGTGGGAGTGGACTCGGGCAGGGTGAAGGCAATGATAGACGAGTTGTTGCGGGTAATGAAGTATTTTCCGCCTGCTGTCAGCGCTTCGGTCGATGTTTCGTCAAGGCGGGTAAAACCGTTTTGCAGAAGGATCTCTTCTGCGGTGGCTACCGCGTGAAACGCTGTGGGGCTGTTATCGATACAGCCGATCAGCTTGCGAAGATTTTCGTTTGACATAAGGGAACACATCCTTTACAGAATTCATAGAAGAAAAAGCAGCTTTCTTACCGAAAGCTGCTTTTTGATTGTTTATTCTTCGTCGCAGTTTTCGCAATCGCAATCGCATTCGCTGCAGTCGCAGATTTCAAGGTCGAGTTCGATCGACTCACCGCACTTGGGGCATTCGATGCTGTCGAGGTCGAGCATATCTTCGCTGATGCAGAACTTCTTTCCGCAAGCTTCGCATTCAAGCTCATAGAACTCTTCGTCGTCATCGTAATCGTCATCGTCGAAATCGTCTTCGTCTTCATCGTAGCCGAAAACTTCTTCTTCAATGTCGCCAAGATCCTGATCCACTTCTTCGATATATTCGCTGAGATACTGCGTATCTTCTTCTACAGCGTGCAGGGAATCGGCAATGCCTTCAAGGGCATCTACGATTGCTACGAGAAGCTTCTTTTCAGGGGTGTCTGCTTCAAAATTCATGCCGTCCATCAAGCCTTTGATGTAAGCAACTTTCTTTGCGTTATCCATAGTTTCACCTGTTCTCCGCCGAATGAAATTCGGTTGCGGTCAAAATCGGCGGTTTGTGACCGTACCGTAAACATTATGCTCTCGAGAGATATTCGCCGGTTCTGGTGTCGATCTTCAGAACATCGCCGATGTTGATGAAGAGCGGAACCTTGATGGTGGCACCGGTTTCAAGCGTTGCGGGCTTGAGAGCGCCCTGTGCGGTGTTACCAGCAAAACCGGGTTCGGTTTCGGTAACGGTGAGTTCAACGAACATGGGAGGCTCGATCGAGAAAGCCTTGCCCTTATAGGAAAGAACCTTAACGAGCATTTCTTCCTTTACAAACTTGAACGCATCGCCGAGAAGGTCAGCGCCGATGGGTTCCTGTTCGTAGGTTTCCATATCCATGAAATAATAAAGATCGCCATCGTTGTAAAGATACTGCATTTCGCGTCTTTCAATGTAAGCGTTTTCAAACTTGTCTGTGGGAGAGAAGGTTGTTTCGGTAACGCCTCCAGTGATGACATTGCGAAGCTTGGTTCTAACAAACGCTGCTCCTTTGCCGGGTTTAACATGCTGGAACTCAATTACCTGATAGACCTTTCCGTCCATTTCAAAAGTAACGCCGTTTCTAAAATCGCCAGCTACTACCATAGTGTGTGTCCTCCGAATTTATATAAAGTATTATTTTAATATCCGACCTATTATACTACAACAGGAAAAGATTTTCAATAGATTTAATATTTTGTTTACAATTCAATTAAATTTTTCGGGCATTTTGTGATGTCTTCGACATAACCGTCGCGGAAAACTACCATATCTTCGATTCTAACACCGTATTTGCCCTCAATATAGATGCCGGGTTCGCAGGTAACAACGTGACCTGCTTCGAAAGGTGTGAGGGATGCGAAGTTAACGCCGGGTGCTTCGTGGATGTCCATACCAACGCCGTGACCGAGTCCGTGTCCGAAACAGCCTTCATAGCCTGCGGCATAGATGATGTCTCTTGCCACTTTGTCGATCTCTCTGCCTGTTTTGCCAAAGTCATAGGCGGCAAGGGCGGCGGTCTGTGCTTCAAGGACAGTATTGTAAACCTTTTTCATATCCTCATCGGCTTTGCCGATCACGACTGTACGGGTCATATCCGAGCAGTAGCCTTGATAAAGTGCGCCGAAGTCCATGGTGAAAAATCCGCTACCGAGTTTGACGTCTGCGGGAACGCCGTGGGGCATAGCGGATTTTTTGCCCGCAACGGCAATGGTGTTAAAGGAGGTTGCCTTGGCACCGAGTTTACGCATGGTAAATTCAAGTTCAAGCGCCACTTCGATTTCGGTGCGCTCGGGGGTGATGAAACCGAGGATGTGATCAAACGCCTTTTCGGCAATGCGCTGAGCGGCAATCATGGCATCGATCTCGCAAGGCTCTTTTTTGATACGCAGACCTTCCACAATTCTGCCGGCACCCACAAAGCGTGCGGCGGGAAGGGCTTTTTTATACTGTTCAAGCACTTCTACGGTGATGGATGCGTCTTCGTAGCCGATGGTTGTATCGCCGTCAACAAGCTCAGCGACTGTCTTAACAAGTCCGCCGCCATGTGTGATGATGGCAAATTCGTGACTTGCTTCTTTCTTGGCGGCTTCAATATAACGGAAATCAGTGATGAGATAAGAGGTTTTGCGTGTGATGAGTACAAGGCCGTCGTGAAACTCAAAGCCTGTTAAGTAGGTTTGGTTTTTGTTATTGGTGATGAGAAGGGCATCAAGCGCTTCGGGAAGAGCCTTGATGAGTTTTTGCAGTCGAGTCATGGTGGTTCCTTTCTTGTATTATGTCAAGGACAAATAATACTGTTTCATAGCAAGAGCATCGTCTGCCTGTGTGCCGTTTGATTCGCAAAGGATGCGCGGGGAAAGCCCTTCACGGAAGATTGCTTCCATCAGCGGTTCAAAATCGGGCCCGTAGGTGGTATCTTCAAAGGTCAAGTGGCGTTTTTCGCCGGCTGCTGTGAATTCGATTTTGGAAAAATGGCAGTGAAGCGTATCAGCATATTCCGCGCCAAGGGCAGTTCCGATTTTGTCAAACACCTTGCGGTATTCGTCTGCGGTAGGGAAGAGTCCGCCGCGCTCGCGCGCATTCATGTGACCGAAATCCACAACCGGGCAAAGGCGTTTGTCGATCTTGCAGATGTCGATCACTTCGTCAAGTGTGCCGAGCTGATTGACCTTGCCCATGGTTTCAAGCCCGAAGCGAATCTTGGAATCGGGGAGTGCTTCGAGTGTTTTGTACATGGTATCTTTTACGAGAGCCACC
>JAFQNZ010000200.1 GCA_017395715.1 Clostridia bacterium
AAAGGAGAATAGATTATGACACATCATGTATCAAGAAAAGTAAAGTCTGTGAGCGGCAGACAAATTTTTGATTCAAGGGGCATTCCCACGGTGGAAGCAAAAGTGGTTTTGGAGGATGGCAGTATCGGCGTAGCATCGGTACCGTCGGGCGCATCGACTGGACAATTTGAAGCACACGAAAAGCGAGACGGTGACGAGGGGTTCGGCGGTAAGAGTGTCTATGCGGCTTGCAATGCCGTCGGGTCCGAACTGAAAGAAGCCATCGTGGGAGAAGATCCAACCGATATTTTTGAAATTGACCGCAAGCTTATAGAAAAAGACGGAAGCGAGAATAAGAAAAGACTTGGTGCCAATGCCATTCTTGCGGTATCGTTAGCTACGGCAAGAGCGGCTGCTTTGTCGTACAATATAGACTTGTTTCGCTTCTTGGGCGGTATCAATGCTAGAATGATGCCTGTACCGCTTATGAATATATTAAACGGCGGTGCGCATGCTTCCAATAATTTGGATGTGCAGGAATTTATGATCATGCCAACAGGCGCTCATTCTATGGCGCAGGCAATGAAAATGGGAACTGAAACCTATTTTGCACTGAAGAAGATTCTGCAAGGAAAAGGGCTTTCGGTTTCGGTTGGTGATGAAGGCGGCTTTGCTCCCAATCTGAAAAGCAATGAAGAGGCGCTTGGACTCATTACCGATGCCATTGAAGAAGCAGGATATGTTCCCGGCAAAGACATCTACCTTGCGCTTGATGTTGCTGCATCCGAATGGAAAGACGGAAACGACTATCATCTTCCCAAACAAGATAAAGTGATGACAAGTGAAGAACTTCTCAAGTATTATGAAAAACTGCTCTCCCAATACCCGATTGTATCAATTGAAGATCCGTTTGACGAAGAAGACTGGGATTCGTTCAGAACCTTTACCGAACGCAAAGGTGATATTCAAATTGTAGGAGATGACCTTTTTGTTACCAATGTGTCGAGAGTTCTGAAAGGCATTTCCCTCTCGGCTGCCAATGCTGTTTTGATCAAGCCAAATCAGATCGGTTCGCTTTCCGAAACGATCAATGCCGTATGTACGGCGCAACAAGGACGCTATAACGCCATAATCAGCCACAGAAGCGGCGAAACAAGCGATTCCTTCATTGCTGATCTGGCAGTGGCATTAAATGCAGGACAAATCAAAACAGGCGCTCCCTGCCGTGGTGAGAGACTTGCCAAGTATAATCGACTGTTAGAGATTGAAAATATTCTCGGCAATACAGCAACGTATGGAATGTTTGGTTGAATCCTCTGCCTTTGACCAAAATATCCCTCTCGCCGCAGTGCGAGAGGGATATTGTATGTTAATTTATGGTAGAACAACAGTTGGATATCCATACCAAGTAGGACTGGTAAATCCTTCTGCACCTTGATGATACTACACCACATGTAATCAACATCGTTAATACTAATAACAAAACAACAACTTTCATTTTTTATCTCCATTTACAGGAATAAATTTTTTGCATTATAGCACAATACCATACAAAAAGCAATATGGTGTTTCAGAAAAGCATGTTTCTATGTGCAAATGATGTTTATTCTACAAAAAATCTACTTCACCCGAAGAAAATATTACAAAATCGGTTGACATTATAACTATTATGTGATAATATGTAATAAAATAATAGAGGCGCAATATGCCAAGAGTCATTTTGACATAATACTCTCTCTGCACAGAGGTCAAAATAAAAGGGGCTGTTGCCGAAGGGCGGATTTTCGCAGAGGTTTTCCGTGCCTGGTCTGTCAAATAAGATTTGCCGGACTGTCGCGAAAGCGGAGTGCTATTGTATATAAAAAGATTGTTCTTATGCGTAAGACTGTTTTTATACGGTAGCTGATGTTTTCAGCTATTTTTTTATTGCAGAAAGGGATTTTACTTATGAACAAGAAAAGAGTTTTTACAGGGGCAGCTACTGCATTGATTACCCCTTTGACAGCTGATGGCATTGACTATGACGCATTTGGAAAATTGATCGATTGGCAGATCGATTCCGGTATTGACGCCCTTGTCATTTGTGGTACCACAGGTGAAGCATCCACGCTCAATGACGAAGAGCATATTGCCGCCATTGCCTATGCCGCAAAGCGCATCAACCACCGTGTTCCGTTGATTGCAGGTACAGGCAGTAACGATACCGAACACGCCATTAAGCTTGCCACTCTTGCCGAAGAAGCAGGTGCGGATTCCCTGCTTGTGGTAACACCGTATTACAACAAAACCTCTCAAAGAGGTCTCATCCGTTATTATACTCGCATTGCAGATAGTGTTTCGATTCCGATCATTCTGTACAACGTTCCTTCGAGAACCGGCGTGAATATCGAGCCTGCAACCTTTGCGGCTCTTGCCGATCATCCGAATATTGTTGCGATCAAAGAAGCCAACGGCAATCTTTCCAAGATCGTGGAAACCATGGCGCTTGTGGGCGATAAGCTTGATCTCTATTCGGGTAACGACGACCAGATCGTTCCTCTTCTCTCGCTCGGCGGTGTTGGTGTCATTTCGGTTCTTTCCAATCTTTTGCCTGAAAAGACACATGATATCTATGCCCGTTTTGCAGAAGGCAACGTAAAAGGCTCTGCAGCACTTCAGTTTGAAATGCACAAGCTGATCGGCGCTCTCTTCTCGGATGTCAATCCGATCCCTGTTAAAGCCGCAATGGCTGCCATGGGCTTCTGCGAAAACTATCTGCGTGAGCCCTTGATTCCCATGGAAAAAGCTGCCGAAGAAAAACTGCTTGAAGCAATGCGCGAACAAGGCATCAATGTTTAATTAAGCGAAAGGTTACACAAAATGAAGGTTATTGTAAATGGCGCACTTGGAAAAATGGGTATTGAGATCACCCGCCTTGTGTGCGAGCACTACTGCAACGCTTCCCTTGCCGCGATGGTAGATATCAATGCCAAAGAGGAAGACAATCTTTTTGCCTCTCTTTCCGAATATGACGGAAGTGCTGATGTTATCATTGATTTTTCACACCATACCGCGGTAAAGGAGCTGCTTCCTTACGCCATCGAGCGCAAGATTCCCATTGTCATTGCCACAACAGGACACGATGCCGATGAAAAAGCCATGATCGAGGAAGCGGCGAAAACAATTCCCGTATTCTTCTCTGCCAATATGTCGCTCGGTATTGCAACTCTCTGCAGCTTTGTGAAAACTGCGGCAAAGCTTTTCCCTGATGCGGATATTGAAATTGTGGAAACGCATCACGTGAATAAGCTCGATGCTCCCAGCGGCACAGCTTTGATGCTTGCCGATGCTGTATGTCAGGTAAGACCCGATGCCTATGTGTATTCGGGAAGAAGCGGAATGCGTAAGAGAGACAAGAACGAGATTGGTATTTCAGCACTTCGTCTTGCCAACGTGGTTGGAGAGCATGAAGTGATCATTGCCACCGGAACACAAACACTCAAGCTCAAGCATGAAGCGCACAGCAGATCGCTTTTTGCGGAAGGCGCTGTTGCTGCTGCTGCTTATCTTGTTGATAAACGCGCGGGACTCTATACCATTTCCGATATGGTTGCAGAGTAAAAACTCACGATAGACTAAAACAAAGGAATTACAGTATGCTTTATCCCTATCTTTCTGTCAATGAAAAAGGACATTTAACCATAGCGGGTCACGATACGGTCGATCTTGCTGAGCGTTACGGCACAGCGCTGTTTGTTTTGAATGTGGATCGACTGCGTGAAAACTGCCGTGTTTATGTTAATACCATGAAGGAATGCTTTGGCGAAGATTCTATGCCGCTGTTTGCTTCCAAATCGCTTTCCTTCACAGGCATTTACCGCCTTGTTAACGAGTGTGGCATGGGAACCGATATCGTCTCTCCCGGAGAGCTTTATACCGCTCTGCGTGCAGGATTTCCGATGGAAAAAGCCTTTTTCCACGGTAACAATAAAACCGATGAAGACATTGATTTTGCCATCCGTTCGGGCATTGGTTATTTTGTTGTTGACAATGAAGATGAGCTTGTTTCACTGAATCGGATTGCCGAAAAACACGGCATCAAACAAAAGATCCTTCTGCGTATTGCGCCCGGCATTGACCCCCATACACATAAAGCCATTATGACAGGAAGTGTCGATTCCAAATTCGGCAAAGCCATTGCAACAGGGCAAGCAAAAGCAATTACCGAATATGCCCTCTCGCTTGAGAATGTTGAACTGTGCGGTTTCCATTGTCATATCGGCTCTCAGATTTTTGACTGTCAGCCTTTTTGTGATGCCGCAGACAGTATGCTGAAGTTTATGGCAGATATCAAAGCACAGTTTGGTTATGAAGCGAAGATTTTGAATCTTGGCGGCGGATTCGGTGTGAGATATGTTGAATCGCATCCTTCGATCGACATTGCTGAAAACATCCGTCTTGTGGCAAATCATGTGAAAACGGCTTGTGAAAGACTCTCTCTTGCCGTGCCGACTGTATTGATGGAACCCGGTCGCAGTATTGTGGCAGACACCACAACCACGCTTTATACAGTCGGTTCTGTCAAAGAGATTCCCGGTTTCAGAAACTTCGTTTCGGTTGACGGTGGCATGGCTGATAATCCCCGATATGCTCTCTACGGCTCGGAATATACCGTGATCACAGCAAGCAAAGCGGCAGACCCTTGTGACTATCTTTGCACCATTGCTGGTCGCTGTTGCGAAAGCGGAGATCTGATTCAAGAGGATGTTATGATTGCCAAGCCACAAAGAGGTGACATTGTGGCTGTTTTAACAACAGGTGCTTACAATTACTCGATGGCATCCAATTATAACAGACTCCCCCGCCCTGCAATTCTGCTTGTCGGTAAAGGATTTGAAAAACTTGCGGTCAAGCGTGAAACGTATGAAGACCTCTGTCGCCTGGACCTTGATTTTTGACGATAAGGAAAACGTATATGAAAATTGTGATTACAGATGCCAAAACAGTCACCAAAGGCGATATTGATCTCTCGGTTTTGACACAGTTTGGAGAGGTGATTCCCTATCCTCTGACTGCACAGTCACAGCTCATTGAGCGTATCGGTGACGCGGACGCTGTTTTGTGCAATAAATCGCAGATCACACGCGAAGTAATGGAAGCGTGTCCGAATCTTCGCTATATTGGTCTGTTTGCTACAGGCTACAACAACATTGATGTGGTAGCCGCGCGGGAACACGGTATTACGGTTTGCAATGCGGGAAGCTATTCTACCGCTTCGGTGGCACAGCAGGTGGTTGCTTTTATTTTGCATTATACCACCAATGTGGCTGGCTACGACCGATTTGTGCAGGATGGCAATTGGATGCAAAGCGAAACCTTTTCTCCGTTTGTATTTGATATGTCTGAACTGGAAGGAAAAACGATCGGCATCTTTGGTTTCGGTAGCATTGGCAAAGCAGTTGCCAAAATCGCCAATGCATTCGGTATGCGTGTCATCGTGACAACGCGCACCCAAAGAGAGTGCGACCAAAAGGACTACAAAATTGAATACGTGCCGTTTGAAACACTTCTTGCCGAGTCGGATTTTATCAGCGTACACTGCCCGCTTACCAAGGAGACAACAGGTATTTTTGACGCCACAGCTTTTTCTCAAATGAAGAAGAGTTGTTTCTTTGTCAATACTTCAAGAGGTGCTGTGCTTGATGAAAAAGCCCTTGCCGAAGCCGTCAAGAATAAAACCATTGCCGGTGCCGGAATTGATGTATTGTCGGTGGAACCGATGCAAAAAGACTGCCCGCTGATTGAGGTTGACGGTATCACCATAACCCCCCATGTTGCCTGGGCACCGTATGAAACCAGAAAACGTCTTTTGGGCATTGTTTGTGATAATATTCAGTGTTATATTGAAGGCAACCCCAAAAACGTCGTATCGTAAAACAAAAGCCCCGAAGAATCAAACTATTTTTCGGGGCAAACTTTTTCTAAAAAAGCGCAAAAAAGAGGTTGACAATACCCTTTTTTTATGCTATAATTTGATGGTCATTTGAATAAGCAATCGAGATGTGGCTCAGTTTGGTAGAGCGCCACGTTCGGGACGTGGAAGTCGCAGGTTCGAATCCTGTCATCTCGACCAAAAATAATCGGATAGGCTTCAGCCTATCCGATTATTTTTAACCGAAATCTACCGATTCGGTTCTTTCATTTGCGATAGCAAATGACAAGGTCGGCGAAAATAAACCAATAATTATATTCAAAGATACACGCCGACCAAGGTTCAGAATCCTGTCATTTTCGTGTTCAAAAGGAGAAAACATGATAGATATCAATCGTTACATGGAAAAACTAATCGACTTACTCAAAGACCGTTTTGATTCTCGTCTTATCTATGTTGGCTTGCAAGGTAGTTATCTTCGAGGTGAAGCAACCGAAAACAGTGATATAGACGTTATGGTTGTAATAAATAATCTTTCTGTCAAGGATCTCGAAATTTATCGTTCGCTCATTCAGTCTCTTGGGGATTTTGATAAATCCTGCGGCTTTATTTGCAGCCGCGACGATCTCGCCAATTGGAATCCGCTTGAAATCTGTCATTTGCTACATACCACAAGGGATTATGTCGGAAAGCTTTCCGAACTTGTTCCCGCATATACCAAAGACGATATCAAAACCTTTATCAAAATGAGTGTCAATAATCTCTATCATGCGATTTGCCACCACTATGTCCATGCGGAATCGAATCACGATATGGATAATCTTTCTTCTATATACAAAGGCGTGTTTTTCATTTTGCAAAATCTCTATTATCTCACAAATGAAACGTTTGTTGCAACTAAGAACGAACTGCTCTCTTTGTTAAAAGGTAAAGACCATGCTGTTCTCAAACGCTCTATTGAACTAAGTCAAGGAATCCCGCACAACTTAACAGAAAGCTTTGAACTTCTCTTTTCATGGTGTCAGGAAACGATAAAAAAAGCATAAAAACAGCCCCGCCAATACGGCGAGGCTTATTTTTATGCAGTTTTCTTGTTAGCAAGTTTTTTGATCATGACAATCAAATAATGCACCGCAAGTCCTACCGCAATGGCAACCACAAGGTCAAAGACTACGGTTAAAACAAAGGTAAGCACAAGCACAAGGGTTTCGTAAATCGGCGTATTTTTGCAAATTGACACAAAATGACGCCACTCGCTCATGTTATAGGCAACCATAAAAAGCACCGCCGCGATGACAGGCATCGGTATATAGGAGGCATACGGCATAAGTACCACAAGAACAAGAAGAAGCACAAGAGCGTGTACCATGCCCGAAATCGGCGAGCGACCGCCGTTCTTGACGTTTGCCGCTGTTCTGGCAATGGCACCGGTTGCGGGAATACCGCCAAAGAGCGCCGAACAGATGTTGCCGGTTCCCTGCGCGATCAGTTCGGTATTGGAATTGTGTTTGTCATCAATCATTTTGTCAGACACAACGCAAGAAAGAAGTGATTCAATTGCCGCAAGGATGGCAATGGTAAAGGCACTCGGAATAAGTTCCACAATCTTCCCTGCCTCAAATTTCGGAAGTGTAAAAGGCGGAAGAGAGGCACTGATGGAATAGAGATCACCGATGGTATTTACGGAAAGTCCGACGAGCGCTACAATAATGGTAATAACAAGCACCGCAATCAAAGAGCTCGGAATCTTTTTGCTAATCTTGGGCCAAACAATCAGAATGGCAAGCGCAACAAGTCCCGTTCCAAGCGCCCAAGGATTGAATGTGGTGATCGAATGTGCAATGGCTTCGATCTTTTCCACTGCTTCAACGGCATTTGTCCCCTCTGCAAAGGTAAGACCAAGAAAATCCTTGATCTGACCGATCACAATCGTGATGGCAATACCCGAGGTAAAACCAACCGTAATCGTTTCGGGGATGTATTTGATGAGCGAACCGAGTCGCAAAAGCCCCATAATGATCAGCATGGCACCTGCCATGAGAGTGGCGATAGCAAGACCTTCAATGCCGTGCTGTGCCACGATACCCGCCACAATGGCGGCAAAGGCAGCCGTGGGACCCGAGATGTTAACGCGGCTTCCGCCAAGGAGCGCGATGACAAATCCAGCCACAATGGCGGTGTAAAGTCCTCGCTCGGGTGAAACACCCGACGCAATGGCAAGCGCAATTGAGAGAGGGAGCGCAATGATGGCAACGATAACACCTGCCACAAGGTCAGAAACGAGCTGTTTTTTTGTATAGTTCTTGAATACCTCAAATAGTTTTGGTTTAAACATTTTTTTATATGTCCTTTTTCTTTTACTACAGAACACATTCTACACCTTTTTTTCAAAAAGCTCAATAGGTTTTGAGAAAAATTTTGAGAAATGGTTGATTCGTATGTTTTTCTAAGGTTCTGAATATACTGTATAGGAATATATGTTTGAGGTGTGCTATGAAACGACAGGTAGGACTCTGGCAACTGATGGGGTTTGCTGTTACAGCGCTTAGCGGAACGCTGTTGCATTTTTTATATGGGTGGAGCGGCGAACAGGTATGGATTGCCCCGTTTTCGGGTATCAACGAGTCCACTTGGGAACACATGAAGATACTTTTTTGGCCTATGTTTCTCTATGCCATTGTGCAAAGCTTTTTCTTCAAAGACCGAAATGACTTTTGGTGTATCAAACGCAAAGGGATTCTTGCCGGGCTTGTTTCGATACCTGTTCTCTTTTATACCTACAACGGCGTAATCGGAAAATCGCCTGATTGGATCAACATTGCCATTTTCTTTATTTCTGCGGCATTAGCCTATATTTATGAAACGAAGCTGTTTTTGGCTGACGAAATCGCTTGCAAACGCCCAAAATTTGCTTTTGCGATTCTCTCTTTCATTGCTGTTCTGTTCATCTTCTTCACCTTCAAAACGCCAGAAATCGGCATATTCAAGGATCCGCTGACGGGTACGTACGGTATCTAAAAGCCTGTGAGATTTATTCCCACAGGCTTTACTGATTCAATCAGTTTGGCTTCACTATACTGTTTTCCATTCTCATCTCTCGTCAAGTCTCCAACCGCAATCACCATGGTAGATCATTTGCTTTGTCATGCCGCCGTCAATGCAGATGTTTTCCCCGGTAATAAAGCCTGCCATATCCGAGCAAAGATATAACACCATGTTGGCAATATCGGGCGGATTGCCAACCCTCCCTACAAGCTGTTGCAGAGCGTCCGCGCCTTGATATACAGTATAATTATTGTCGATCCAACCGGGAGAGATCGAATTGACACGCACCTTGCCCGCAAGAGATACCGCAAGCGCGTGCGTCAACGCGGAAATGCCGCCTTTTGCTGCGGTGTAGCTTTCAGTTTCGGGTTGGCTCATTCTGTCACGAGAGGATGAAATATTGATAATACTTGCCCCTTGCGTCAAATAAGGCGCAAATAGTTTGGCAAGATAAAAAGGAGCTGTAACGCCAACTTTCAAGGCATATTCAAAGTCCTCGTAACTGCCGCCTGTAATGCCACACATTTTGGGAGCAGCGTTGTTGATGAGATAATCCACTCTGCCATAGTCGGCAATCACTTGGTTCGCAAAAGCCTCAAGTGTATCTTTGTCGGCAAGATCACCCACAAAATAGACGTTGTCGATCAGATCGATCACGCAAACCGTTGCCCCTGCCGCACGGAAGGCTTCGCAAATGCACTTGCCAATCCCTCTCGCACCGCCGGTCACAACCGCAATTTTGTTTTTGAAATCAAACATGGTTGGTTCTTCCTTTCTCCCAATCTTCCTTTGTCAAAAGCATCGCATGACCGGTGCGAATCTCACCGAGAAGACTCACTTCAAGACCTTCTGTTGTGTGATGATAAACAAATCCAAGCTTCTCCATCACGCGTCGGCTTTTGACGTTGCTATCGTAATAACCGCACCAAATACGATTCATTCCGAGCTCTTCAAAAGCATATCGGATGAGTTCATACGAGGCTTCGGGAATTAATCCCTGCCCCCAAAAGGGCTT
>JAFQNZ010000201.1 GCA_017395715.1 Clostridia bacterium
GTAAACGCCACCGCTGGGTTCTTCCCCGGTGAGCCAGAGAATATCCTCATAAATGGATCGGCAATAGTCCTCGTTTTCCTTGGAGGGGTTGGTATCGTCGAAACGCAGGTTGAACTTACCGCCGTATTTACGGGCGGTGGTGTAGTTGATGTAAATGGCTTTGGCACTGCCAATGTGCAAATAACCGTTGGGTTCGGGAGGGAAGCGGGTGTGTACGGTGTCGTTGACGCCTGCCGCAAGGTCCGCATCAATGATATCGTGGATAAAGTTACCGCCAATTTCTTCTTCAAAAATTTCCATAATCATTTACCTTCTGTTTTGAATTTCATTACACATACTGCATGATGGCTTTGTGAATGCGATTGATCGTTCTCTCATAGCCGAGAATCTTCATGACTTCGTACAAGTCGGGGGAATTCATCTTGCCCGTTACGGCAACGCGCAGGAACATGGAAACATCGGCAACATTGCCTTTATAAAGCGCGGGATTCTGCTTGTAGGCCTTCATATCGGATGCGTAACCGATTTCATCGGCAATTCGTTTGATGGCTTCAAACCACGCGTTATTGTCGTCTTGAGGGTCATACATCAGCATGAACAGATCGAGCGCTTTCTTGATATCGGTTTTGTCAAAGTTTTCGGGGATTTCGTCTTCTTGAACGAACAGATCGTCGTAGAAGAACGAAAGATAGGGCTTCACATCACGCCATACGGCAAAGTCTTTTCTCGGCTTTTTGCCGCCTCGTCCGATGGCAAAGATCTTTTTCGCATATGTTTCATCGGAAGAAAGTGCTTTATATAGTTCTTTATCGTATTCAGCTGCCCACGCGGTGACATCGGTGTACACTTTATCGGCAGTCATGAGTGAAATGACATTCTTGGAAACATCGTTAAGTTTATCGTAGTCAAAGAGGGAACCCGAAACACTCATTTTCTTGATTGAGAAAGGGAATTCGGTGTATTCAAGAGAGGGGTTGGCACGTCTCCAATCTTCGTAGTTGGAGTTTAAGAGTGTCATAACATATTCAATGACCGATTCTGCGGGATAACCATCTGCCTTGTAATCGGAAAGCGCGGCACCTTTATCGCGCTTGGAAAGCTTCTTTTTGGAAGTTCCTTCCATTTTCATGAGCTGAGAAATATGGAGGTATTTGGGAAGACGGAATCCGAGATACTGGAACAGCATGATGTGCTTGGCAAGGCTGGGAAGCCACTCTTCGCCGCGAATGACATGGGTCGCGCCCATCAAATGGTCATCGACCGCGTGCGCGAAGTGATACGTTGGGATACCGTCAGATTTGAGAAGAACGAAATCTTCATCGTTTTCGGGGATTTCGAGTTTTCCTCTGACAAGGTCGGTGAAGGGTGTTTTCTTTTCCGGATCGCCATTTGCCATGATGCGGATCACAAAGGGATTTCCTTTGGCGAGATTGTCTCTCACTTCATCCTCGGTAATCGCACGTGCTGCCAGCATAGCCTCTTTTGCTTTGGCAACTTCTTCGGCAGACCATTCTTTGTTTTTGATCTCGGTCTTTTTATCTACATCTTTCAGCAGTTCGTATTCTTCTTCAGATGTAAACGAAGGGTACGCAAGGCCTTTTTTAATCAGATCTTTGGCAAATACTTGATAAATATCGGCTCGCTTGCTTTGTCTGTAAGGACCATAGATTCCGTTATCGCCGCCAGAAACGGCACCTTCATCAAAGTTGATGTGATAGTATGCCAAGGTGTTAATAAGATCTTCTTCTGCGCCTTTCACCTCTCGTTTGGCGTCGGTATCTTCGATGCGGAGAAAGAAAACACCGCCACTTTGGTGGGCCAAGCGTTCGTTAACGAGCGCGGGAAAAAGCGTTCCAAAGTGCATAAAACCGGTAGGCGACGGTGCAAGGCGGGTGACCTTGGCGCCCTCGGGAAGGTTTCTGGCAGAAAAAGAAGCTTCCACATCGGCGGGAGTTTTCGTAATGTGCGGATACAGAAGTTCAGCAATGGTTTCGTAGTTCATCATAGTGTTATTCCTTATCTACTTAATATAGTAACGAATCATAGAATGAATCGCAGAAAGCGTGGTGTTGTTTCCGTGGCCGGGATAAACGCGCAAGTAAGATGGCAGTGCTAACAGGAGTCGAAGGGATGACATCATCTGATCGGGATTTCCGCCGTACAAGTCACATCTGCCAATCCCGTCTGACATAACGGTGTCTCCCGTAAAAAGTGCATCATCAATGAGATAGCAAGCAGATCCCGGAGTGTGACCGGGTGTATGAAGGACTTTGATAGAAAAGTCGGCAACTTTGATGATATCTCCATGTGACAGCAGATGGTCACAAGCTTGATAGCTTGTTGGGGATGAAAGCCATGCAGAAACGTTTTTATGGGGGTCGGAAAGAAGTGGTTTGTCATGTGCCATGATATACGACGGTGCGTTGGTTATGGAACGTATTTTGTCGAGATCCACAATATGGTCATAGTGTGCATGTGTCAAAAAAATTGCACAGATCTTAAGTTTGTGTGTCTGAATCAAATGCGATAAAACATCGGCATCGATTGGATCTATCACAATAGCTTGTCCAACATCATTATATACCAAATGCATATTTGCCATGAGCATTCCGCAGGGCGTTGAAATAGTCTTCACAAAAAATCTCCGAAAATATTTTACAGCATATTATATCATAAGATGAAATAAAAGTCCACAGTCTTTTTGGTAAAAATCAAAAAAATTCATTAAGAAGCAGGTAAATAGGGTGCTGTCGGAACACAGGCACAATTATACTAAAGATAAATTTTGTATAATTGAATAGGGCGAAATTTGATTATTGAGGAAATCCGTGCCTAAAATAACCGACACATACTGGTTGTGTCGGTTATTTTCCCGAATTTGATTTTTAATCGTTTTATTTGTAGAATGCGTGATTTCCTATTTTCGTAACAAATATTCTGTTTTGTGTAATCCAGAAATTTGTTGCTGCTCTCGGATTCAGAAAGAAAATCATATGCTCATTCAGTGAATATCCGTCCAAAACAATTTTAGCCGCTCTGATGCTATCACTACTCGGCGTGTTATAGATACTTCCGTTGGCAACCGGCGTAAACTGTGTGCCGTATTTTTTATCAAAAATGACGGCTTTAATCGTGTTAGGATAATCATTTCTGTTTTTTCTGTTTATAATGACATTACCGACTGCTATTTTTCCCAGCAACGGTTCACCGCCACTTTCTGCTTGGATGATTCTCGAAAGCCAATAGATATCTTCTTCGTTATAAAAATCTTTTCCTTTTTTTAGTGCTCTGGGATTTCCTGCAAGGTAAACAGTTTTGGTTTTTCCTTCCCATGCCACACTAAGATTGTACACCTTGGCCAGTGTTCTGATGGGTACGTAAATTCGGCTTTCGACATTCAAAATTGGCTCATCGTGATATATGATTCTGTCATTGGCTTCTATATAATGAGATCCTTGTTGAATTCTCATATTGAGTTCGCTGCTTTCCACGGATGCGATGCCGTCATTCCACGATATGTTGCAATCGTCGAGTTCTTCGCAAAAAGCACGTAACGGCACATAAGTGGTATCACTGATCAAATAGCTTGTTACCTCTACGCGGTTACTGTTTATGTAAAGGTTAACTTGCGGTGTGTTGCTTCGTATCAATTCACTTTGACTGTTGTAATCCGAATTGAGATTTCTTGCTGTGATTGGCTCACTTGTTTCTTCCATTGGCGTTTGCGCAGACAAACCAAAATGATTTGCCAGTATTCCGCTTAAGATGGCTGATAACAGCAGCATGGCGATCCATCGATGTTTGATTTTTTTCTTCATTCATACCTGTCCTTTCTTTTGTTTTTCTTTTTACATCCTGTATTCGGGATACCTAAATTGTACCATGATACATAGGAAAACGCAATGCAAAATATTTTCCAAAAAAATTTTGTATTATTAATTTCCTTGAATCTATTGCATTTTTTTCCTTATCGTATTATAATGACTGCTGTGTGATTTTTTGAAGGAGGATTTGTATGGCACATTCATCTCTTTACAAGCAAATTAGATCAAATATCATTCTAATCATTGCTGCTGTTATGTGGGGATTTGCCTTTGTAGCTCAACTTAAAGCTTCTGAAAATGGAATTGGTTCCTTTTTGTTTAATGCAATTCGCTATTTTCTTGGTGCGTTAGTTCTTATACCTGTTATTATTATATTTGAAAGAAAACAGATAACGCGTTCGGTTCTTCGCCGATCGATGATTGCCGGTCTTATCAGCGGAACGATTATGATGGCAGCTGTTAATGTTCAGCAGTATGGTATTGCCCTGAACCAGAATGCCGGTACTTCCGGTTTCATCAGCAGTTTTTATATTGTCTTTATTCCTATCGTTTCTTCGCTTGTTTTCAGACAAAAAGTTAATATCAGATCGTGGATCGCTGTTGCTGTGGCATTTATAGGCTTGTTCCTGATCAGTGTTCCGCTCGGAAGTCGTGTATTTGACACAAAAAAACTTTTGGGAGAATGTCTTTTGATGCTGTGTGCTATCTTTTGGACTGCACATATTCTTAGTGTAGACCGATTTTCCAAGGAAAGTTGCCCGATTCTTTTTGCGTTTCTCCAGTTTTCTTTTTGCAGTGTCATAAGCTTTCTGTTTGCACTTTTTGTAGATGAGATTTCCCTTTCGGTTATTTCAGCTTCTTTGGCTCCTATTTTGTATGGCGGTTTTATTTCTGTTGGTATTGCTTATACGTTTCAGGTACTCGGCCAAAGAGATGCATCTGCTGTTGTTACCTCGATTGCCATGGCTGGCGAAGCAGTTTTTGCGGCAGTCGGAGGATTTTTGTTCATGGGTGAAACGATGTCTTTTCAGCAAATTATTGGCGCGATTATGATGAGTGGCGCGATTGTTTTGCCGCAAATTACTCTCAAAAACAAGAAAAAAACAAACTAAATCAACTATAATGTAGTACAATGTAGATTGAAGCGATAATAAAAAACCTCGGCTATTGCCGAGGTTTTTACGTTTAATCAAAATATCCTTTTTTACAAAGAAGTTCAGCGATCAAAACAGCACCGCCTGCTGCTCCTCTTACTGTGTTGTGGGAAAGACCTACAAATTTATAATCAAAAACGGTATCTTCGCGCAGTCTGCCTAATGTGATACCCATACCATTGTAAATATCACGATCAAGCTTAGCTTGCGGTCTGTTATCTTCTTCGAAATAAGTTAGGAATTTTTCGGGCGCAGAAGGCAATTTGAGTTTTTGCGGTATGCCTTCGTACGAGTCCCAAGCGGCAAGAATGTCTTCTTTGGATGGCTTTTCCTCAAAGGATACAAAAACAGCGGATGTGTGTCCGTCGCTGACAGGAACACGGATGCACTGTGTTGTGATCAGCGGCGCGTTGGCCTTGACAATTTCATCGCCTTCGATTGAACCCCAAATTTTCAAGGGTTCCTGTTCGCTCTTTTCTTCTTCTCCTCCGATATACGGAATGATATTATCAATCATTTCCGGCCATTCCTTAAAGGTTTTACCTGCGCCGGAAATAGCCTGATACGTGGTTGCCAAAACCATTTTGGGGCGGTATTTGAGAAGAGGTGTTAATGCAGGAACATAGCTTTGGATGGAACAATTTGGCTTTACGGCAATAAAGCCGCGTTTTGTACCGAGTCTCTTTCTTTGTGCCGCAATAATATCAATGTGAGAATCGTTAATTTCGGGGATTACCATGGGGACATCGTGGGTCCAACGGTTGGCGCTGTTGTTGGAAACAACGGGTACTTCAGCCTTGGCATACTTCTCTTCCAATGCGCGGATTTCTTCTTTTTTCATATCAACCGCACAAAAAACAAAATCAACCATTGATGCCACAGTAGCAACATCTGCTGCGTCAATCACAACCATAGATTTGAATTGTTCGGGCATAGCCTTGGCAAGTTTCCATCTTGTACCAACCGCTTCTTCATAGGTTTTACCCGCTGAACGAGCGCTTGCTACAAGCGCAGTTACCTTAAACCACGGATGGTTTTCAAGTAAGCATAAAAATCTTTGACCAACCATACCGGTTGCGCCAATGATACCAACATTGTATTGTTTCATTTCGGATTATCTCCTTAAAGTGTATTTTATTCACGGTTACCTATGAATTATAAAACCAATTTCTTTGTTTGTCAAGTAAAAATATGCAAATAAAACAGAAAAGTCTTGACAAGAATCCATATATATTTTATAATATAATATAATTGGGTTATTGTGTACCCTTTGGATATGAAAGAGTGAAAGGGATGGTGTATCATGGCAAGAAGTATGACTGCTTACGGCAGAAGCACAGGAACCTGTGAAGGGAAAAATATCACAGTTGAAATCAAAAGTGTTAATAGCCGTTATTTTGATCCCTCTATTAAGATTACGCGTAACTATTCCTACTTAGAAGAAAAAATTAAAAGTTACATTCAAACAAAAATCAGTCGCGGTAAGGTGGATTTTTGGTTGGGTATTGACGTTGTGGAAAATATCGGTTGCGATATTGCACTTGACGCTGCCTATGCCGCGAGCTATATTCATGCTCTTGAAGCGCTACGTGATCAGTTCAATCTCAAGGACGATATTTCAGTCATGCGCGTTGCATCTAACCGTGATCTCTTCATTATCACCAAACCTGAAGAGGATCTTGAAAAAATTTGGTCGGAAGTCCTTCCCTTTGTTGATGAGGCGCTGAATGCTTTTTGCGAGATGCGCGAACGTGAGGGCGCCAATCTTTGCCGAGACTTGAATGAGAAAAAAGAAAATATCAAACGAATTGTTGCCAAGATTTCTGAGAGAAGCAGCGTGTGTGTTCAGCAGCATCGCGAAAAACTTGAGGCACGTATTAAACAACTTTTGGATAGTTATCAGATCAACATTGACGAACAGCGCATTCTTACGGAATCTGCTATTTTTGCAGACAAGATCGCCATTGATGAAGAACTGGTTCGTTTGGCATCCCATTTTGAAGCTTTTGATGAGATTTTGAAATCGAAAGAACCTGTAGGCAGAAAACTTGATTTTCTTGTGCAGGAAATGAACCGTGAAACGAATACCATCGGTTCAAAGTGTAACGATGCTGAGATTGCACATGATGTAGTTGATATCAAGTGCGAGATCGAAAAGATTCGTGAGCAGGTTCAGAACCTTGAATAATGGAGGGGCAGATATGCAGTTCATTGATGTGGGATACGGTAACATGATCAACGCTGCGAGAATTGTTTCGGTTGCTTCTTTTGATTCTGCGCCTATGAAACGCCTTGCACAGGAAGCCAAGGAACTTGGACTTGCTATTGATGTAACGTGCGGTCACAAATGTCGGTCGGTGATTGTAACCGATTCTAAGCATGTGATTTTGTCGGCTTTGGAGCCAAATGTATTGACAAATTCACAATGAAAGGAAAAAACATGGAAATTAATCAAAAAGGTGTTTTGCTGGTTGTTTCAGGACCTTCCGGATGTGGAAAAGGTACGGTACTTTCTCATATTCTTGAAGACAAAGAGAACTATTCCCTTTCGGTCTCATTTACCACAAGAGATCCCCGTCCCGGAGAGATTGACGGGATTCACTACGGTTTTGTTTCCAAGGATGAATTTTTATTACAGATTGCCGATGGTAATATGCTTGAATATACCGAATATTGCGGTAATTATTACGGAACCCCGCAAAGTACGGTAAACAGTCTTTTGGAAAAAGGCGTTAACGTCGTTTTGGAAATCGAAACGGTTGGCGCAATGAATGTTAAGAATATTCGTTCAGATGCGGTGCTTGTAATGATTCTGCCTCCTTCTTATGAAGTTCTTGAAAATCGACTTCGCTCACGAGGAACCAACAGTGAGGAAGATATTACCAAGCGGTTGCTTCGTGCTAAAGAGGAATTGAAAGCGCTTCCCGAGTATCACTACTGTGTGATCAATCATGAAGGACGCAGTCATGAGGCGGCTGAACAAATTCGGCGCATTGTTGAAGCTGAAAAACATAAGATCGAAAGAAATAATATGATCTTAAATCATTTTTATCAATAAAAACAAAAAATATTTGAAAGAGGTACTGATATGATTACTCCTTCTATCGATGAACTCACCAAAGGTAAATATAACCGTTATACTCTTGTTGTTGCTACTGCTAAAGGTGCAAGAATTGTGACTGATGAATACGTAAAGCAACGCGAAATTGCTGAAGAAATGATTGCCAGAAAGGATACTGACAAATCCTTGATCTCTTTGATCGATAGTGAGTATCGCAATGAAAAGGCTGTTAAGATCGCTATTCGCAGAATCAATGACGGCTATTATACCATTTCCAATGCTCCCAGTGTTGACGGAACAATTCCGGGCAAATCAGAAGAATAATGAAAGAAACGGAGCGTCTGTCCTCTTATGCGGGTGATAAGGCGCTCCTTCTCGTACATCAAAACCGTAAAGGAGGGAAAAATATGGCATACTCGGTTGTATCTGTATATATACTTTCGATGCCTTCACATCATGATAGAATATATGATTACTATGTGCCCTCCTTGACCGAAACTCTTCCCGAGCGTGGGAGTATTGTTACAGTTCCCTTTGGTGGTGGTAACCGTCATGTCAGTGCGTTGGTTGACAAGCTTTACGAGAAGGACGAGATCGAAAAGCTGAAGCCAATCGTGTCGCTTACCAACATCAAACTGAATGAGGAAGAAATCGGTCTTTGCTTTTTCTTGAAGGAATATACCTTCTGTTCGATCGGTGATGCTGTAAGAACGGTGATTCCTCACTCGTTTCTTGCAAAAACTACACAGGTATATTGTATCACAGATAAAGAGATTGTCAAAGCGGATATGAATTTCAAGGCACTGATCGTCTATTCATATATCCGCGAAAAAAAGAATCCAACGCTTGCGATGCTGAAGCGGGAGTACGGTTCGGAAGTAAGTGAAATGTTAGAGGCCTTGATTAGGCTTGGATATGTAAAAATACAAACTGATGTATCTTCGTCTTCCAACATCAAGCATATTTCGTACTACTCACTTCCCTTTGCGCCTCATTTGGTTGAACAAAAGCTTGAAAAAGCTAAA
>JAFQNZ010000202.1 GCA_017395715.1 Clostridia bacterium
TGAAGAGCTCCTGTCTCTGTTCCTGTGTGATCGGTTCATCCTTGGGCGGCTCAATTTCCTTTACTTCTCCCGTTTCGGGATCGGCGATGAGGGCGAAACCGTCAGAGGGGATCTCGACCATTTCGGCTGCTTCGTCCGCGCTGTAGATGCCCATAATCATATCGGGGCAATTCATTCTGCCGAAGAACGAAGCCGCTCTGTACTGGATCATCACGTCGGGCATCGTTCTCCACTTGCTACCGTTCTTGTTGACCCATCCTTCAGCGTTCGCCATGTTCATTGTGATTTTCGGACCAACGACCTTATGTCCCGAATAGTCTTCAGCCCACGCTTGACAACTCAGACCGCCATCTTCCGCTGCGCGTCCGAACTCAAACTGAAGCTCGGTCTTGTAGCGGCGGCTCGAGTTAATCATAGCGATGATCCACTGGCTCGACCACGCGGGACGTCCGTTGACAACGTAAAGGTTCTGCATAACCATCATCGGGCTCGTGTTGATTCTCGACGCCATCTCAATAGCGATCATACAGTTACCTTGGTTGCCTTGGTATTCTTTCGGCACAACCGTGGACGAAGCCAAGCAGTTTGCCATCCTCAGAGCCGACTCAAAACTCGCCGGATCCGAGAAAACGCTGAGCGGACCGCCTGCAGGTTTCTGCTGTACCGGCATCGCGCTCGTGACGGGAGCTACCGCCATTTCATTCTTCTGATTCATAATTGACCTCCATGAATTTATTAAGACCGAACGCTTACCGTTACGGTTTCTTTATACTTGATACCGGGAATCACGATCTTGCCCTTCGTAGCCTTGATGAGAGCCATAACTGCCTTCTCATCAACAGGTCTGATGACCGCACCGTTGATGTCTACGGGGACCTTGCTTTCGTCTATGGACTCGATCACCCACGTTTTGGTTGTGGATACTCCGTTTGCTTTGGGAGCCTGCGACTGGATACCGCCGCTTACCGCTACATCGTCCATGATCTCGGCTTCCGCCATAGCAAACTCAGCTCCGACGACGTCTCCAGCGGCATCTGCGGCGATTGCTTCCTCCAGCTTACGATCCGCTTCTTCCTGCGCGAGCCGACGCATGGCTTCTTCCTGTTCCTTGCGCTTGCGCTCTTTTTCGTCGTAGTAGGCAACCATCTTCTTTTTGAGGATCTTCTCGGCCGATTCAAGGGGACCGAGCATCTCCTTCTTTCTCGCCATCACGTCTTGATACGCCTTGTAGGTAGACGCTCTCAGCGGTTCCCAATACTCAGTCACCTTTTTCTGCATCTTCTTAATCTCTGCGGTGACTGTTCCTGCGTTGGCGTAATCTTCATCTGATGCTACGATCACGCTCGCTGCCTGCTGTTCGACAAGGCTGACTTCCTTATCGAGCTTTTCCTCTGCGGTGTCAAGGACAAGGGCGTTGTTTTCGGTGTTTACAACTGCATCGTTCATACTGACACTTCCTTTCGCTTTGCGATATTTATTTCGTGCGACTGACATAGTCGTACACGCATTTTAATGACCCGAATACTCTCCAACACTCCGCGTCATTCGCGGCGTACTCTCGGGTATCCCACTTGCCGTCCTTGACAAGGTGGAGAATCTGCTTCTGCTCGACCTTGATTCCGTGACTCGCAAGAGCCTGTGCATACGCTTCGAGCTGAACCCGGCAGGTCATATCACTCAAGGTGTAGGTGGTCTTGAAGTCCGTCAAGGTGAGCTTCCCGCCGATGATGCTGAGCAGGTCAACCGTCCCACCATACATCATGAGCTTGTGGAACAGGCGCATTTCTGAGCCGATCACTTCGGGTTTGTACTTGTTCCACCACTCAAGGAAACCGTCGAAGTATCCTTGGTGCTCGGGCGGAACGTCTTCGATCTCGAACTTGATCCAGTTCTCTATGGAATTGTGGACCATCGTTCCTTTTTCGGCTGCCGCGTCAAGCGTGGCTTCGTTGATCCCTCTGTACTTAACCATGCTCAGTGGCTCCATGATGTCCGATACACACGGGATCACAATGCCGTTGAGGGTGTATGTATGGCTGTCTTCCTCGAAGGCAAGCCCTGTCAGATCGGGCAACTTAACCGCATCTTTCAAGCAGCATTTCGTCTCTTCTGCTTTCATACAAGTAATCACTCCCATCGTCAATATCGTCTTCGGATGCCGTCGAACGCTTCGCACCGGCTTCAATCAAGAGCTCCACGGCGCAGTCCGCAAAGCATTCATCGTGGTAATACTCTCCGTCGTACTCGAAATACTCATCGCCGACCACAATGTCCTCACTGCAATACTTGCAGGTGTGGACCTTCTCGGGACCGGGAGCATTCGGGCAGCCGCTCAGACAAGGGCTTCTGTGGCACATCTCGCACATCTATTCATTTCCCCCAATCTGTTGATTTCTGCTCTCATAACGTAATCTCTCAGCTCGTTCTCGAACAGAATAGGAACGTAGCTGTCACCTTTACCGTTGATCTCGCACTTGCGTTTGGTGTACGCAAGCACCTTCCGCACCTCTTGTGCGCTGAATATGTATCCGATGCGCCCCTGCACGTCTTCGACGATGTCAAAGAGCTCATCAGCTCTTTCAATTTTCATAGGGATTCTCTGCCTCCCATTTCCAAGTTTCGCCGTCCAAGAACTCGGTCGTGAAGTAGTTGTGCTTTCCGTCGCCCCAAAAGTAGAGGTATTCTTTCGGGAGAACTCTGCCAACATTCATCTCTCCATTCTTTTCTGCGGTCCATCTCTCGAACACATCAATCACAAGCTCTTCGATGTGGTCTGTCACAGGATGGCTTTCGCTGTATCCGTGGAACTGGCCCGGAAATGTAGTGACGTATTCAATGGTTCCGCCGCAGGCATAACCCTTACTGTCAACTCTGTTGAGGATGCACCAAACAACCGCCGCCATCTCCATATCAGAGTGAGTAATCAGCGCTTCTCCGTAAACGGTCTTCGCAACAACTTCAACGTCTCTGTCGGTGTACAGCTTGGGAGTCACTTTTTCTGCGCCCTGTGTCGTTGTGTGAGTTGTACCCATAACGAAAGCGTAATCTGACGTGTCGGGAACCTCACTGGTTATCGGGGCATCAACTCTCGTTGCTTCATCCTCCTTGTTGACGATCCTGTCTGCGGCGTTCTGTGCGGTGCCATCAGATGCGTTGATGCCGGGCATCGCTGCTCCAATGAGCATCATCATAACCATGAGCACGGGCAGGATCAGAAGAATGAGCGTTCTTGCTTTCGGGGCCTTTCTTGCCGGAGCCGGTGATCTCCTCACTGGCATCGGTCTTGTCTGATAGCTTTGGGGGTATCTCGCGTTTGTCATGTCGGTATCTCCTTTTTCTTATTTGTTTTGACCTCTCCGCAAAACGGGAACAGGTCAATCGGTTTTAATTTCTTAATCGCTTTGTCAAGGTCTCTCGCGTTCTTGATTCCGTATTCTTCTCGAAGGATTCTGAGGATCTCATCACTTTTTGCCATCCTTATCGCCTCCGTTGAGAACTGTGTCGCCGATGATCTTCAGCTCGGAATCCCGGTCTGTGATCCGGACGTTCAGTTCGCTTTCGATCAGCCGCAGATTCCCGTCAAAGGAACCGAACACGCTGATAATATGCTCCATGCGGTCAA
>JAFQNZ010000203.1 GCA_017395715.1 Clostridia bacterium
GCATGGGGTCGTGCGTGTCAAGTCCGAGCGAGTGCGAAACACCGTGAAAATACACGCGCTTGATCTCCTCGCGCGTCTTGATCAAACCCGCCTTCAAGCATCCGTCGGCAAGCACATCGACCGTAATTGCCTGAAGCTCACCCATAGTCATGCCTGCCTTTGCCACCTTGCAGATCTTTTTGTTGGCGGCAAGCACAATCTCATAGATCGTGCGCTGTAAGGGGCTAAATTTGCCGTTTACGGGGAAGGTACGGCTGATGTCAGCAGAATATCCACCCGCCTTGGCACCAAGGTCAAACAAGATCAAATCGCCGTCCTGCATCACGCTATCATTTGATGAATAGTGAAGCGTTGTGGCGTTACCGCCCGATGCGGCAATGGTGGTAAACGCAAAATCGTGCTGACCCTCGCTCTTCAGCACAAAGTCGAAATACGCTTCAAGCTGATATTCCTTCATACCGGGGCGCGCGACTTTCATCATAAGGTCAATGCCCTTCGCGGTCACGGCAATGGCGTTTTTGATCTCTTCCACCTCGCATCTATCTTTGGCAGAACGCAAGGTGATGATTGTCTCGTAAATATTCTTCACTTCCACCGAAGAATCATTTTCAAATCTCTTTGCCATGGTCAGACCAAACGAGTTGAAATTGAAGTTGCGGTTGGTTTCAAGGTCGAGATAGACCACCGGGTATTCCTTTGCAAAATCGGCAATGTCGCTTTCAAAAGCAGGAATATATCGAATACCGCCAACGGCAACACCCGAAATCGAGGCCGCTTCTTTCTTGGTCAGGCGGTGACCGATCCACTTGGCGTGCTGTTCGTCGAATTCATCGATATACAGAAGCTCTTTTACCTCTTCTCCTTTTCTAAGGAGTACAAGATGCACCTTCTCCTGTGTAATACCTGTCAGGTAAAAGAAGTTGGAATTGACCTGAAAGGGATAGTTTTCATCGGCACTTCGCGTGATGGAATACCCACTCGAAAGAATCACCATGCAATTCTCTTCTTCAAGACGGGCAAAAAGATTCTTTCGGTTCTTTTTATAAAAAGATTTGTTCATATAAAATTCACACTCACTTTAACTGTTTGATAAAATAACGGTATGCCGAAGGAATGGCATACTCCCGCAGTATCTCTTCTCTGCTTTTCCAAAGATAATCACCTTTTTCCTCGCCAACGGTGACAGTAAATCCAACCATCTGCCACACGATATGTGTAAAGATATGCTCGGCTTCCCCGCAAGCGAAAACACTTTCCACAGAGAAACCTTGCTCTGCAAGATAGCCTTCCACATCGCCCTCAGCACACTTTCCGTCAAGGGCGGGAAACTCCCACATATTCGCAAGTAGCCCTTTATCGGGTCTCTTTCTGATCGCATAGCGCCCCTTTTGTGAGCGAAGAAGCAAGACGGTTTTCTCTTCCCTGCGCTTTTCTTTTTTCACTTCGCGCACGGGGATGTCAGCTGTTTTCCCCTCGGCAAAGGCGCGGCAAAAGGGCGCGATCGGGCAGGCTTCACAGCGCGGCTCACCGTTCGGAATGCAAACCTGCTCGCCAAGCTCCATGAGCCCCTCTGTCAAGAGTGCGGCATCTTCTCCCGAGGGATAAACGCTTTTCAAAAGAGCCGTCACGCTTTTTTTGGTTGCGGGTAGCATTATATCCTCGTAGGATGATATGATGCGTGAGATCACGCGAAGCACGTTGCCGTCCACCGCAGGCTCGGCTTTTTGATAGGCAATTGACGCAATCGCCCCTGCCGTGTAATCCCCAATACCGGGAAGCTTTTTAAGTGCCTCGGCAGAATTTGGCAGTTCCCCACCATGCTCTTCCATGATTTGAATCGCGGCTTTCTTCAAGTTTCACGCACGGGAATAATACCCAAGCCCCTGCCAAAGCTTCATCAAACGCTCATCATCCACTTCGGCAAGCGCCTGCACGGAAGGCAGTTCCGAAATAAAACGCCTGTAGTAGTCAAGGGCCGCCTCGATTCGGGTCTGCTGGAGCATGATCTCGGAAACCCACACGTGATAAGGCGTGGCATCCACTCTCCACGGATATTCTTTTTTGTTTTCACGGTACCAAAAAACAAGATGCGGAATCGCCAAGGCAAGCCGTTCTCTGTTTTCTGTCGAATCGATCACAAACATGAAATCATCTCCAAGGGGGTTTTCTAAGTCCGTACACCAAAAGAAGAATCAAACCAAGC
>JAFQNZ010000204.1 GCA_017395715.1 Clostridia bacterium
GTGAATTATGATAGGAGAAACAATATGAAACTTGGTGTTATGAATCCCATTATCAGCAATCTTTCCTTTGAAGATGCGCTGAAATATCTTTCCTCTCTCGGTGTGCAGACGATTGAGATCGGCGCGGGCGGTTACCCCGGCAATGCACACTTAAAGCCCGAAGAGCTTCTTCCGTATCCTGAAAAAATCGCGGCATACAAAAAGCTGGTTTCTGACTACGGTCTTGAAATTTCGGCTGTCAGCTGTCACGGCAACCCTCTGCATCCGCAGAAGGCAATTGCCGAAAAGTTTGACAAAGAGTTCCGCAATGCGATTTTGATGGCAGAGGCGCTCGGCGTTGATACCGTGATTGGTTTTTCGGGTTGCCCCGGCGATTGCGAAAACTCGCTTTACCCCAACTGGGTGGTCTGCCCCTGGCCGACGGATAATCTTAAGATTCTCGATTGGCAGTGGAATGAAAAGATCATTCCGTATTGGACCGAGGTTGGCGCATTTGCGAAAGCACACGGCGTGAAGATTGCCTTTGAAATGCACCCCTCCTTTGCGGTGTACAATCCCGAAACGCTCCTTCGCTTGCGCGAGGCTGTTGGCGACGTGATCGGCGCGAACTTTGACCCGTCGCACCTCTTCTGGCAGGGTATTGATCCTGTGGAAGCCATCCGTGCGCTCAAGGGCGCGATCTATCACTTCCACGCGAAGGATACTTGTATCAACGAGCGCAACACCGCCATCAACGGTGTGCTTGACACCAAGAGCTACGGCGATATTGAAAACCGCTCGTGGGTTTTCCGCACGGTAGGCTACGGTCACGGCAAAGAGGTTTGGAACCGCATGGTGAGTATGCTCAAAGCCACAGGCTATAACGGTGTGCTTTCGATCGAACACGAAGACGGTCTGATGACCTCCAAAGAAGGACTTGAAAAAGCGGTTGCTTTCCTCAAAGAGGTTATTATCTTTGACGATGGCGGCGCTTCCGGCTGGTTCTGATAAAATAATCATAAAACAGCACCCCGTGGGGTGCTGTTTTGCGGTATGGGGGAAAATGCGTTGGCATTCGGTAGGGGTCGACGTCCTCGGCGACTCGAGAACGATCAAATATTGTGAAAAGGGAATTGATTGTCAAACGGGTCGTCGCCCTGAAAGGGCAAGCGTCAGACCCCTGCTACCGTGTCTCATCTAAAATTTTACGTTTGTCAATTCCGCGAGATCCGACCGCTAAAACGGTCGCCCTGCGCTTCGCTTGGGTTTCGACTGCGTCCCGCCCGCTGTCATCCTGAGTGAAGCGAAGCGGAATCGAACCCGAAGCGTACGCGTAGGGCTTGGGATCTCGGGCGGGCCTCCGCTCAAGATGACACGCGGAGGTACAGCGTGCACGTCTTTTGCGAACATGGCTATGTGTGGAGATTATGCGCATGGGTGTAGGGCGGTGGCTTGCTGCCGCCGAAAGTAATCAAATTCAGAGAACAAAAATTGATTGTAAAACGGGAGGCGCAGATGTTACTCCCATGAAACAAGTTGACAAAATGCGGCAGGTATGGTATAATAACAATAAAGAAAAATGCATTGCCGTTTTGGATTTTGCGTTTTAGGTTTACTGCAAAACAGGAGGTAATATATATGTATATCAAAATAATTGTTTCAGCAATTTGTCTTCCAATTTGTATGTCGCTGGTGTTTTCGTTGATACAACAAGCCAAAACTACGACAGAAGACAGATCGTCTGACGATAATTTTACAATCAAGCTTTCGCCAGTCATGTTTGTAGTCGGAGTTTTGGGCGTTGTCATGGCAACGGCGGTTATGTTGGGTTTTACATTTCTGTCAAATGAAACGCCGCACCTTATCTTCTATATCATCTTTGGTTCGTTTTTCTTGCTCGGTGCATATTTGGCAATAAGAACTTTGACATTTAAGGTTGTTGTAAAAGGAGATCAAATAACCGTTTATTCTGCTTTGAAAAAGCCGTATACATTTACTTTCAGCGAAATTGTTTCAGCCGTTCGTCATGTCAAACCCAATCAACTCAAAACAGAGTATATCGATATCAAAACCGCAAACGGTAAAAAGTTGACCGTAGGAAGTGTCGAAGAAGAATACGAAAGGTTTTCCAAACGAATCCGGGCAGAAGTCAGCAAACAATATTTGGTCGGATTTAAGAAATATTAAGTTCCGGCATGGATATAATTTTTGACAATTGCCTTTGGGCGACAATAACACAACCAGCACCCCGTGGGGTGCTGGTTTTTATATTATGCAAGTTCTTTTTTGCCGGTGTAGAGTTCGTAATATCTGCCTTTCATGGCGAGGAGCTCATCGTGGGTGCCGCGTTCAATGATCTTGCCGTCTTCGAGCACCATGATGGCGTTGGCGTTGCGCACGGTGGAAAGGCGGTGCGCGATCACGAAGGTGGTGCGGTTTTTCATCAGGCGTTCCATACCGTGCTCGATGTGGCGCTCGGTACGGGTATCGACCGAGCTTGTGGCTTCGTCAAGCACGAGGATGGGGGCTTTGGAAATGGCGGCGCGCGCGATGTTTAAGAGCTGTCTTTGACCCTGCGAAAGTCCTGCGCCGTTGCCTTCAAGGACGGTATCGTAGCCTTTTTCCAGGCGCATGATGAAGCTGTGGGCGCTTGCGGTCTTGGCGGCTTCGATGACTTCTTCATCGGTGGCATCGGGTCTGCCGTAGCGGATATTCTCGCGCACCGTGCCTGTGAAGAGGTTGGTGTCCTGTAATACCATAGCCACGTTGCGGCGCAAGAAGGCGCGGTCAAGCGAGCGGATATCGTAGCCGTCGATCGTGATATTGCCTTCACCGATATCATAAAAGCGGTTCAACAGATTGGTGACGGTGGTTTTGCCCGCGCCTGTTGAGCCAACGAAGGCGATTTTCTGACCGGGTTTTGCGTAAAGCGAAATGTCGGTGAGAATCTTTTTATCGCTCTTGTAGCCGAAATCGACTTTGTCCATCACCACAAAGCCGTCAAGGTGATCGGGTGTTTTGTCTTCAAAGCTGTTCGGATTTTCATCTCCAAACGCAATGGTGTCAGCCCCCTCTTCGCCTTCGGCGGGGGCATCGATCACGGCAAAGACGCGTTCAGCACCGGCAAGGGCGGCAAAGAGCATACTTGTTTGCTGCGAGATCATGTTAATTGGCATGGAGAACTGTCGCGAATAGCCTGCAAAGACGGTGAGCGCACCGGGGGTCATACCGCTCAGCACCATGAGA